>SUWI01000101.1 GCA_015061565.1 Lentisphaerota bacterium | reverse complement strand
CGGTTCGATGCTAATGTAATGATTCAGTTGATTGTTCATGTTACTCCTTTTTTGTGATTGGCGTAAAATGAACTTTCAGCTGACTTTTTTCAAGTAATTTTAATTTTTTATTTTGAAATTACCTCCGTATGTGTATCCATTCGAACTGAACATCGGAGCGGATGCGCGTTATGTGGTGATCCGGTCGCCGAAGCCGACCTTCTGGGTGACGATGGCCTGCGACGAACTGGCGGTCATCCGGGAAGAAAAACCGGAAAACGTGCCGGATTACAACGCCGCTTACAGAAAAACGCCGGAAGATCTTTTCCATAAGGAACTTCGGATCCGTCCCCGAATGGACGCCTTTTATGTGCCGGACAACATGCCGGTGCCGAATTTCTTCATCATCGACGACCGGAACCCGGTGAAAAAAGGCAAGATCACCTATGCGGTCGATCTGCCGGATGCGGTCCGGTACACGGATGACGAGCGGTCCTATCCGCGCGGTGTGCGGACGTATGTCAAGACGGAGAAAGCCGACGGGCGCACGAAAGTTTATTTCAAGACCACTTTCCCGTATGAGCGGTTCATTTCGCTGTGCAAGGCGTTCAAGCTGGGACCGTTCTACTTCAAGACCGAGCCGGGAACGAAACTTGCCGAAAAGGACCGGTATGCCGAATTCACCACTTACATAGACGGGAAGAAACATTCGGTCACGCGTCTGCCGCTGAAGATCATCAGCATCCCGGAGACGGACCGTCAGTCCAAACTGCTGGGCGCGCTGATCGATTACCGGACGGATTATGCGCTCGGCTGGCCGGATTTCCTGAACACGCAGAAACGCCTGGGCATGGGCGAGATCCTTTTCCTGATGCCGATGACGCTGAAAGCCCAAGGCGCGAAGGAGCTTTACGAGGCGGCGAAAAAAGCGGGATTCCGCATCCGCCATTTCACGGTGCCGACCATTGTGATCAACAACAAATACAAGAACCTGCCGGATTACCGCTGCGTGGGAATGCCCAAAAACATGTTCGGGTTCTGTCCTTCCTACCGCGGCAAATATTATCAGGAAATGCTGGATATGATCACGGAAACGGTGCGGGAATTCCCGCCTGATTATATCACGTTCGAAGATGAATGCTGGCAGCCGGCACAGATGAACCACAGCCTGGACTGCAGCCGGTGTCAGGAATACCGCAAGCAGAAAGGCATGGACGAAAAGCGTTTCATCCAGTGGGTCCAGGCGGATTTCCTTTCGCATTACAAGGAAGCGGTGATCAAAGGACTGAACGGACACAAATATCCGCCGATCAGCCATTATGTGCTCAATCCGTTTGCTCCGGGGTATGCCTGCCGGCTGGGTTCGGTGCCGCATCTCGGCGGTTTCGACCTGTTCCCGAAATATGCCGATCAGCTGCACATGTCCTACTACGGGCGCGATCCCCGGCAGATGCAGGCGGTCATGCGGAAAGCTTTCTCTGCGCTGAAAGATCCGCGCCAACTGATGCCGTTCCTGACGGGCGGATCCGGATCCTATACCGAGGGCGCGATGTATCAGACCACTGAACATCTGATCCTGGAAGCGTTCATGAACGGCGCGTCCGGTTTCGAGCTGTATGCTTTCCATTCGCTGGAATCCCCGCTGGATTACACGTATATCGCCAACGCCATGAAACAGCTGCTGCCCTTCGAGGAATTCCTGCTGAAAGCGCCGCTGGTCGAGGTTCCGGGCAAGAGCGGCAAACTGGCGGTGACGGCCCGCGGCATGGGTGACGACCTGTTGCTCCTGGTCGGCAATTACGGCGGTCTGATCCCGGCCGAGGCGGAATTCCAGCTGCCGCGTAAACCGGCCGCCGTCACGGACTTGACCACCGGCAAAGAGATTGTTCCCGCGCAGACTCTGAAACTGGCTGCCGATAAGAATTCCTATCGTTTCATCCACGTGAAATACGCAAAATAATATAATGAAAGGAAAAATCATGCAGAAATCGAAAACCAGTTTATCCAAGTCGTCGGGGAGCTTTTTTACTTTGATAGAGCTCCTGGTGGTGATTGCGATCATTGCGATCCTGGCGGGAATGCTGCTGCCGGCGCTGAACCGGGCCAGAAAATCTGCCTTGAATATTACCTGCATCAGCAATCTCAAATCCATCGGTCTCGGAATCAATATGTATGGTGAGGACAATGCCGATTATCTGCCCTGTTCCCAGACGAACGATTACAACCAGCAGGATTTTTTATTTTACGGGCTGATCAACAATTATACGAAAAATCATAATATCTGGAATGAATGCAGATACAGAAACAATCCCCTCAGGGACGTTCATAATCTGGCAGATTACTGGTATTACAGATATATCGGCTATGGCGCCAATCTGTCGATCATATATACCGATACGGTCACTGCGGCGATTGCCGGCATATATGCCAATCCGGGCGAACTGAAAGACCGGAAGTCCTTCCGGCGCAGAGAAATTTACAAACCGGCATGCAAAGTCATGATCGGGGATTCCCGCGCCGGGACCGGATATCCGGAAAATCCCGGCATGAACTACTACGGACTTCGGATCCTGTCCGGTTTCGGTGCCACGTTCACGGCTTCTTCGGGACCGGATTTCCGGCATGGCGATAAAGCCAATATTCTGGCTATCGACGGACATTTGGCCACGCTGCAGTACCGCGCGTTCGTGAATAATGCGTATTACTACAATTTCCTGCCGCAAAAAGCGTCTGTCGATCCCAAACCGCTCAATTGATGGGGTCTTCCTTTACACTTCGCGGTCGAGCATATACGCGGTGAGATCGATCAGCAGCTGCCGGTATGAATTGTCCGGCAGCGCATTCAGACATACCAATGCCTGGTCGGTATAACCGGAAATTTCCTTAAGGAGACGGTCGGCCGCCCCGGAATCCCGCAGCAGGGCGCGGATCTTCCGGACGGTTTCCATGGGATATTCCGGCAGGCCGGTCAGCGCCAGCAGTTCTTTCTGTCCGGCTTCGGGCAGATGTTCCATCGCGTCCAGGAACAGCAGCGTGGGTTTTCCTTCCTGAAAATCGGAGGCGAGCGGCTTGCCGAACGTTTTGAAATCCCCGAAGATGCCCAAATAGTCATCGCGCAGCTGGAAGGCGATGCCCATGGCGTTGGCGTAATCGGCGAGATTCTTCAGTTCGGGACGGTTGAAATCGGTACTGCCCAGGGCGATCGCGCCGCCGGTCTGAAGACAGAACTGGAGCAGACAGACGGTTTTGCCGACGATGGTTTTGATGACTTCGGCGCGGGTGACTTTGTTCAATTCGCGCATCGGCAGTTCCACATCCAGCGCTTCGCCGGAGATCAGACCGCGGTTGACCGTGCTCTGGAGACGTCGGACCAGTTCCATGACCAGCGCGGGATCGCAGCCCAGTTCGGTCGAACGCAGGAGCAGATCGATCGCCCACGCCTGCTGGATGTCGCCGGCGAGGATGGCCATGTCGCAGCCGAATTTATCGCAGGCTTTCTTGTCCCTTTTATAAGCGGCGGCGGCATGGGATGCCAGTTCCACATGGGTGGTGGGCAGACCGCGCCGGACTTCGTCTTCATCGATGATGTCGTCATGGACCAGGGTCCAGGAGTGGTAAATTTCGACCGCCGCCGCGGCATTGAGTGCTTTCCGGACATCGCCGCCGAGGGCGCCGCAGGTCCAGAGGACCAGTGCGGGCCGGATCCGTTTGCCGCCGCGGACCGGATAGGACCGCACGGCGGAACAGAGACATTCGGGATAGACCGCGGCCGGAAACGGATCGTCGGAAAGCACGGCAATGATTTCGGACGCGACTTGCCGGAGAGCATCCTGCAAAACTGTTTTCATAAGCTGGTTCCTGGGTTATCAGATTCGAATTTACCGGATCCGGTTTCCGCCGGACGGGGTCCGGAAGAAAAGCGGATATGGTAATTTACTCCGCCGCGGACCATTTTTCAAGTTTCCGAGAAAGGTATTTGGCGAAGCGGTGCGGGATCCCTGCCGTTGTTTCAGCGATAATATAAAAAAACTATCATATTTTTTCAGTATTTCGCGCAAAAATGACTTGAACAATCCGGATTACGGGGTAAAGTACCATTTCAAAGGTGCTTTTTCCGTTTTTTGACGGAAATGGCAGGATTTGTCGTATCTGTCTGCGGGATCGGTCAGACATTTGTGACGGAAATGGAAACGGAAGAAGGAAGTGAGGAGGCAGGAAATGAATAACGAACTTCTGGCGATGTTGGATTATATTGAACAGGAACGCGGGATCAGCAAAGACCAGTTGATCGCGGCCGTGGAGAGCGCCATTGCAGCCGCTTCCCGCAAAAGCATCCATCCGGCTTCGAAACTGGAGGTGAAATTGGACCGCAAGACCGGTCAGATCCGCGCCTGGGCAAAGTTGCAAGTTGTCGATTCCTTCCCGAACAATGACCAGATCACGATCGAAAAGGCCAAAACGGTCTTTCCGGATGTCAAGGTCGGCGATGAGATCGACTGGGAAGTGACGCCGAAGGATTTCGGCCGGATCGCGGTCACCAGCTGTCGTCAGGCGATTGCCCAGAAACTGAAAAAAGCGGAACGCGAGATCGTCAAGGAGGAATTCCAGGATAAGGTCGGCGAGATCGTCAACGGCACCGTCAAACGGATCGAAGCCGGATCGATCATCGTGGATCTGCAGAAAGGCGAGGGCATCATCGGCGCCAAGGAAAAGGACAAGGTTCCGGGCGAAGTCTATATGATCGGCGACCGGATCAACGCCCTGCTGATCAAAGTGGATATCGAAACCAGCGGACCGAGCCTGATCCTGTCCCGTTCCAATCCGGATTTTGTCCGGAAACTGTTCGAACGGGAAGTTTCCGAGATCCATGACGGTGTGGTGGAGATCGCGGGACTGGCGCGGGAAGCCGGAATGCGGACCAAGATCGCAGTCCGGAGCAACGATCCGCGGGTCGATCCGGTCGGCGCCTGCGTCGGCATGCGCGGCATGCGCGTCCGCAACATCACCGCCGAACTGGGAAATGAACGCGTCGACATCATCCGGTATGATGAGGACATCAAGGTTTACGCGGCCAATGCGCTGCATCCGGCCAAGCTCGCAAGCATCGAGGCGGATGAAGAACACCGCATGCTGGAGATCCATGTCGACCAGGAGAATTCCCGGCTGGCTTTCGGCAAGAAAGCGCAGAATGTCCGCCTGGCCCAGAAACTGATCGGCTGGAACATCAATATCATCATCGACGAGTCCCAGGAAGAATCCTTCGAAGAGAAGAAAGCGCAGGTCGTGGAGCAGCTGGCCGGTCTCCTTTCCATCGCGCCGGAAAAAGCGGCGCTGCTGGTGAACAACGGTTATCTGAGCATGGACGGACTGAAAACGGCCGGCATGAAGGATATTTCGGCGATTCCCGGGCTCGATGAGGAATCGCTGAACTCGATCGCCGCCGCCCTGGAAAAATTCGTCAACAATTCCGGGGACGCGGAATAAACCGGCAATACCGTTGCCGATCCTTTTATTTTCAGGAAAGTCATGAGGTCTTGAATGGCAAAAAAAAGTATGAATGTCAAAACCCTTGCCGAGCGTTACGGTCTTACCGCAAAGGAAGTATTGGCGGAACTGGATGCCCAGGGCATTCACGGCCTGAAAACCTTTTCCGCCATTCCTGCCGATATGGAAGAACTGGTGCTGGCTTATTTCGATGAACAGGCCGCGAAGAAAAGCGGCAAGGAGGCGGCCGCCGGACCGGCCGGAGCGCCGAAGGGGCGGGAAGTGCATATCAAATCCCCGATCATCGTGAAGACGCTGGCGGAGGCTCTCGGCCGCAAACCCAATGAGATCATCACGAATCTGATGCTGATGAACGTGCTGGCCAACATCAACCAGATGATCGAGCCGAATGTGGCGGTCGAACTCGCCGCCAAAATGGATGTCAGCCTGGTGGTGGACAAACGCGAACACGAGGATCATCCGGTCAAGCAGAAAAACAGTGATATTTCTCCCGAAGAGGAAGCCGAGGCCGGCGAAGACGATCCGAAAGACCTGATCGTCCGGAACCCGATCGTGACCTTCATGGGCCACGTCGACCACGGCAAGACTTCGCTGCAGGACCGGATCCGGAAGACGAAAGTCGCGGCGGGCGAAGCCGGCGGCATCACCCAGAATATCGGCGCCTCGGTCGCCGTCTGCGGAAAACGGTCCATCACTTTCGTGGATACCCCCGGGCACGAAGCTTTCACGGCCATGCGGGCCCGCGGCGCCAATGTCACCGATATCGTGGTGCTGGTCGTGGCTGCGGACGACGGATTCATGCCGCAGACGATCGAAGCGCTGAACCATGCCCGGGCGGCCAATGTGCCGATCATCGTGGCCATGAACAAGATCGACCTGCCGAACGCGAACCCGGACAAGGTGCTGCTGAACATGCAGCAGAACGGCCTGACTTCGGAAGAGTGGGGCGGCACCACCGGCGTGGTGCGCGTTTCCGCCAAAACCGGACAGGGGATCGATGAACTGCTCGAACGCATCCTGCTCGAAGCGGAAATGCTGGAACTGAAGGCCAACCCGAAACGCAAGGCCTCCGCTTATGTGCTGGAATCCCAGCTGGAACAGGGGCTCGGTCCCACGGCCAATATCATCGTCAAAAACGGCACGATCAAGCTCGGCGATCCGATCATCTGCGGCGAACATTACGGACGCGTGAAAGGTCTGATTGACAGCCGCGGCCAGCGCGTGAAATCCGCCGGACCGAGCACGCCCGTCAAAGTGGTCGGTTTGAGCGGGGTTCCCGATGCCGGCGTGAAACTGGTGGTCTGCGACAATGAAAAAGACACCAAGGAACTCGCCGAATCGCGCAGCATGGACAAACGGGTGGAAAATCTCAGCGGCAAGGGTTCCGGCGCCAGCCTCGAAGACCTGTTCTCCCAGATGGACGGCGATCAGAAGAATACGCTGAAGGTCGTGGTGAAAGCCGATGTCTGCGGTTCCGTCGAAGCCATCGTGGAATCGCTCAAGAAGATCACCTCCGAAAAAATCAGCATCGAAGTGCTCCATGCCGGGATCGGAGCCATCACGGAAAACGACGTGCTCCTGGCCGCTTCTTCCAATGCCATCGTGGTCGGTTTCCACGTCCGGGTCAATCCCGGCGTCAACGATCTCGCCAAAAAGGAAAATGTTGAGATCCGGCTTTACAGCATCATTTATGAACTGCTGGAAGATATCAGGGATGCCATGGCCGGACGCCTCGAACCGGAAAAGCGCGAGAAGGAACTCGGCGTGGCCCGGATCAAACAGATCTTCACCTTGTCCAAAGGGCTCAAGATCTGCGGCTGCATTGTCGAAAAGGGCGTGGTCAAAGTTGGCAGCAAGTCCCGCGTGTTCCGGAAAGGCGAACTCATCTTCAACGGCGAAGTGCGTTCGCTGCGCCATCTGAAGGAGGATGTCAAGGAGATCCGGCAGGGCATGGAATGCGGCATCCGGCTGGACAACTTCCTGGATTTCGTGGAAGGGGACATCATCCAGATCTACGAGATCGAACTGAAGAAGGCTTCCCTGTGAGGATGGAACGGAGGGGATCATGGCACCGATGAATGACCGAATCGCCCGGGTGAACGAACTGCTCAAACGGGAAATCGCCGATGTGATCGAAAGATATGCCCTGAATGAGGGCGGGATCCTGGTGTCCATCACCAAGGTGCATGCGTCCGAATCGCTCCGCAATGCCACCGTTTATGTGAGCATTTTCGGCGCGAACGAGGAAAAAGCCCAGAATGTCATCAAGAAACTGTATCAGCTCAAACCGGAGATCCAGCGGGAAGTCTCCCGCCATGTGATTCTGAAATATACCCCGGTGCTGCAGTTTGTCCGGGACACCAATCTGGAAGACGGCGACCGGGTGCTTTCCCTGATCCGGGAAATGGAAGAAAATGAGTGAGATCCTGACCCCGGAAAAGGTTCCGGAACTGCTCGAACGTTTCCGTTCCCGAAAGATGCTGCTGATGGCCCATGTGCGTCCCGATGGCGATGCCCTCGGCTCCCTGTGTGCCTCTATGCTGCTGCTTCGGGAACAGGGTTTTCAGGCGGAGGCGGTCATAAATGCCCCTGATATTCCGGATTCCTGCAAGGATTTCCTGCCGGAGGACGGACTTAAAGCCGAATCGGAGATCGATCCGGCGGATTACGGCCTGTTCATCGCTTTGGATTCTTCGCGGCGCGACCGGATATCCGCCTCCTTTGCCGCTTCGGGCGAACCGCTGCCGGCGCCGCTGCTGTCGATCGATCATCATGGTGACAATCCCTGTTACGGTGAATGGAACTGCATTGTCCCGGATGCCGCGGCGACGGCGGAAATCGTTGCGGGGATCGCGTTTTCGGCGGACTGGGCGGTCTCTCCTGAGACGGCGACCTTGCTGCTGCTGGGCATCCTGACCGATACCGGTTCGTTCCGTTTCGCCAATACCCGGGCCAATACGCTGCGGGCAGCTTCCCGGCTGATGGAAGCAGGCGGAGCCTATTCCGGAGTCATGGATGCCTGTTTCTTTTCCAAACCGGAAAACATGGCGCGCTTTGAGGCCGATCTGCTGTGCAACCACCTTGAAAAAGCCCTTGGCGGGAGGTTCATTTACACTTTCCTGCTGCCGGAACTGCTGGAAAAATATCGGATCGAACTTCGCAATACCGAACAGGTGATCGATATTCTCCGGGCGATCGCCGGTCCCGTGATCGCCGCCACGATCCGGATCGAAGCCGGCGGTTTCAAATGCTCGCTGCGTTCCAAGGACCGACGTTATTCCGTCGGCCGGATCGGCCGCGCACTGGGCGGCGGCGGACACGAAATGGCCGCCGGATGCACCATTCACGCTGCTTCCTTCGAAGAAGCGGCGCAGATTTTACTTGAACAAGTGGAGAAAGAACTTTCATGAGATTCCGTCCCGACAAACATCGTCTTCCGGTTTATGACCGCAGCGGCGTGCTGCTGGTGAACAAGCCGAAAGACTGGACCAGCCACGATGTCGTGGCATTTATCCGTTCCCGTTTCAATGCGGCCAAGTGCGGCCATTGCGGCACGCTGGATCCCGCCGCGACCGGACTCCTGGTCGTCGTGCTGGGCAAATTCACCAAACTCAGCCAGAAATTCAGCGGACAGGACAAAGTTTACGAAGGCACCATCCTGCTGGGCACCGAAACCGATTCCCAGGATATGGACGGCAACGTGATCCGTCAGTCCGACTGGTCCGGGATCACCGAACCGCAGCTGCGCGGTGCTTTCGCCTCGTTCGTGGGCGACATCGAACAGGTCCCGCCGATGGTGTCCGCGGTCAAGAAGGACGGCGCGCGTCTTTACGAGCTGGCCCGGAAAGGACAGGAGATCGAACGCGAACCCAAGCAGATCTCCATCTATTCCATCGACATCACCCGCGTGGCCCTGCCGTATGCCGATTTCACGGTGGAATGTTCCAAAGGGACCTATGTCCGTACGTTATGCGCCGATGTCGGCGCCCGGCTTGGCTGCGGCGCCGCCCTTTACCGCCTCAACCGGCTCCGCAGCGGCGAATTCAGCCTCGATGACGCGGTCGATATCGAAACCGTCAAACAATGGACACAGGATGATCTGGACAACTGGGTGACCGGTTTCCTGCATAACCGGCTGGCCCGGATGTCCTGTTTCACCGGCAACTGAAACGGGGAGGATCTATGGGCGCGGCAACACCGGAAAGTCTGCTGGAAGCATTCCTGGAAACACGTAAAGCGGCGGAATCGTTCGAAACGGCCGAACTGATCGCTTTTGTCAGCTCCAATCTGCCGGACCGGACCGATGACGAGTCTGCCCGGAAACGGTTGATCCATAATCTGGAACTGATGCTCGAAGGAAACAATTCCCTGTTTTACCGGGCAGGGGAGGAGACCTGCTATATCCGGAGCGCTTTTTTCCGCGGCGCCAAGTTCAAGATCCGTCCGTCCGAATACGAGATCCGCGAAGGTCTCCTGTTTTACGGCGCCCGGTTCGCCCCGTTCTGCAGCGAAGATATTTTCGCCGATGAATACCGCATTGCCGAAAAGGATTCCGGCCAGGTATTTCCTCCCGCGGCCTGTCCCGTCCTGTTCGGCCGCGTGGCAAAACTCTTCCAGATGCTGGGGCGCTCCACCATGATCGACTGCATTGTCGCGGACGATGCCGAAAATTACCATGTCCTGCAGCATACCGACACCGCGGAAAAAGCCGTGGTGAAGCTTACTGCGTTCGATTTTTCCGCCTTTTACCGGAAACATAAGTTTTCGGAAGGCGATGCGGTGATCGTGACCGTGCAGAACTGGGAGACCGGTTCTTTTACGGTGGAATATGCGGCGGCGGCCGATCTGGCTGTTCAGGATGAGCTTTCCGTCTGGCTTGCCGATTTCGAGGAAGGGCTGATCCAGGCCTATGAGGATCACGGCGAATATCTGGAAGTGCCCGATCAGATCGCCCATGCCTACCTCGCCGCATTCCGGCACGGACACGACCTCCGGCAGCGGCCGTACCTTTCCCTCGAAGAATACCCCGCCCTGATGCGGGATGTCTCGATCCGGCGGGACGGTCCGGAATGGACCCTGGTCCCCGTGGACGAACCTTCGGTCAGCGGCGGGTATGACGACTATCAGCCGCCTGCGGAAGAAGACGGTCATGAACACGATCATGATCATGAACATGGACACGGGCATGAATGCTCCTGCGGCCATGATCATCATAAGGAAGAAGGCAAGGACGCCGGTCCGTTGCGGGCGGAGGATTTTTCGGCCTCTTCCAAGCGGATCGATTCGCTCGAACATCTGCTCGAAGATCTGTCCGCGCCGCTGGATTATATCGAGATCTACGCCATGATCCAGGATGATCTGGCTAACGGTCAGGAGTCTCCGGAGGAATTCATCCGCAAACTGATCGATTTCATGGGCGTGCAGTTCGCCGATGATGCCCAGGAAGCGGCCTTCTGGAATTTCGCGGAGGAATGCTGGGAAGAGGCTTCCGAACATTTCGATCCCGTGATCGAACAGACCAAGACGCCCCTGCGGACCCGTCTGCTGGAACTCAACACCCGCCGTCTGGAATTCGCCCGCTCCCTGGTCGAACGTTACGAAAAGTCGAAGATCCCGAAAAAACTCGTGGAACGGATGAAGGATTTCCATTCCAGAATGCTGAATACGCTGGGCCTGATCAATGCGGACCGTTCCCTGCCCGAAGGCGAAGAATACGAGCAGCTGGAACTGCGCGTCGGCGATCTCGAGGATGCCTGGGATGATATCGAAGAACAACAGGAAAGATGACCGGACATGATGACGGCATGTTTATTTTGTTCCACTCCCGGATTGCCGTGGTGGGTGCGTCTTGTGAATCCGAACCACGTCTATTTCGCCTGGGGAATCATCATCGGTGCGCTGGTCCTTGCGGTTCTGCCGTTCCTGCTCGGATACCGGCTGGGTCCCCGGATCCATTACCGCGTGAAAAATCATTTCAAATTCTTCGTCCTGTTCAGCATCCCGCTGATGGCAGCCGGGTCTTGGTCATTCGGCGGAAGTCTGGCGCTGCTGATGAGTGTTCCGGCTGTAATTCTGATTACTCTGCTTGCCGGAACGCTTGATTGGCTCGCAGGCAGCAGTCTGGCCGAATGGTTCGTCCTGCCGACTGCAATCATCGGTCTTGCCCTTTACACTTGGATTTTCGCTCTGATCGATCGGCCGTTGGTCAAACAATCAAAACGTATCTTTTCCGGTATGGCAAATGAACGACAGGAAGAAAAAAACCGCCCTTGAATATGCCGCTTACCTGCTGAGCGTCCGCATGTATTCCACGGCCGAACTGCGCAAAAAGCTCCTGGCCAGAGAATATCCCTTTCCCGAGATCCGGCAGGTCATTGAGGATTTTACGTCCAAAGGCTACCTGAACGATGCCCTTTATGCGGAAAACCTTTGTTCCTCGCTGACTGCACGGGGCGACGGCAAGCGCAAGATCGCCGGCAAACTCCGCATGAAAGGTATTGCCCCGGAACTGATCGACGACACCCTCGGTAAACTCGACCGCGAGGTGCCGGAAGAGGAAGCCGCGTGGCAGGCACTCCAGAAAAAACGTCCTGCCCTGCTGCGCGAATCCGATCCGCAGAAACGGAAGGAAAAAGCCATCCGTCATCTTTCCGGCCACGGCTTTTCCGCATCCGCGGCCTTCTCTGTCTGGGAACGTTTCTGCTCGGAAAACCCGTGATGCTTTCTCTGCCGGCTGGTCGGGCGGCATGCTCAAAAATGGAAAAATTTGGTTTTTTTTCGAAAAAAGACTTGTAAAACAAAGAGTTCGGTATATATTACAATCTGCTTTCGCAATAAAAACAGGAAATGAAGGAATCATGGAAAAAGCCAAGAAAACTGAAATCATCAAGAAGTACGCCCGCAAAGAAGGCGATGTCGGTTCGTCCGAAGTTCAGATCGCTCTCCTTTCCGCCCGTATCGCTGAAATCACGGAACACATGCGCAACAACAAGAAGGACCACAGCAGCAGACGCGGTCTGATGGCTCTGGTCAACCGGCGCAAAAGTCTCCTGCGTTACCTCGCCGGGGAAAACCATGCCAAGTATCTCGAACTCGCTGATGAATTTGGCATCCGCGGTTCCAGAATGTAAGTTTTTTCCCTTTCCGGCAGCTGTTCCTGTTATTGCCGGATCGACGAAGCAAACTTCCGCCCCGTCCTGTACGGGGCTTTTTTTTACCCCAAAGGAGGAAGACGATGACCAAGCATCAGTTTGAAGCTGAAAAATTCCCGCCGGAGATCCAGGAGATCGCCGACCGCATGAATATCGAACCCGACCGGATCCCGCCGTACCAATTGCCGGAACTGCCTTTCTCCGATACCGTTTCCGCCGATGAATTCCTCGGCCGGGTCCGCCCCGAACTGGTCCGGATCATGGCCGACAACATGTATGGACCGATCCCGCCCCACTGCGATGAGCTGGTATTCCGTCCCCGCAGCGAGGGGATGGCCTTCGACGGTCTTGCCGTCCGGCGGGAGATCGATATCGTCTGCCGGCACCGCGGACAGGAGCAGGTCCTTCATCTGCTGCTCTACATCCCCGCGAACCGTTCCGGCAAAGTCCCCGTGTTCTTCGGTCTCAACTTCAAGGGCAATCACGCATGCACCGACGATCCCGGCGTGACCTTCCATCCTTTTGTGCGTTATCCGGACAGCTGGACGGTCCGTTTCAACGACAACCGGGCAGGGGAGGACGCACGCGGCATCGCGAAGAACGGCTGGTGTTTCGAAAAGGTCTTGCGCGCGGGATTCGCGTCCGCCACGATCATGTTCCATGACATCTGTCCGGACCGTCAAAACAGTTTCGACCGCAGCATCATGCGGCTGTTTTACGACCGGAGCGAATGGGAATCCCCCAACCGTCCGTTCGGGGCCATCAGCGCCTGGGCATGGGGCATTTCCCGCGCCATTGACTGTCTGGAAGCGCAGGAGGAGATCGACCGGACGAAGATTATCGTCCACGGCCATTCCCGGCTGGGCAAAACTGCTTTATGGGCGGGTGCCAACGATACGCGCATTGCTTTGACGGTCAGCAACGGTTCCGGCACCTGCGGCGCCAAGCCGGCCTGCCGTTATTACGGCGAAAATTTCGAGTGGATCCGGCTGTGGAATCCCCATTGGCTGCCGGAGAGTTTCCGGCGCTGGGTCGGCAAAGACCGCGAGATCCCCTTCGACCAGCATTTCCTGATGGCGGCGGTCGCGCCGCGTCTGCTCTATGTGTCCGACGGCACCGATGACGTGTATGCCGATCCGCCCGGTTCATTCGAAGCGGCATCCGCCGCCTCACGTGCATGGAAGATCTTCGGCAAGACCGGATTGGGTGAAACGGTGATGCCCCCGCCGGGACAACTCATCGGGGATCAGGTTGGTTATTATCTGCGGAAAGGCGGACACGCTTTCAATCCCGAAAACTGGGACGCCCTGATCCGTTTCACCTCCGCGAAGCTGAAATAAACTTATTGTCGGTTCTTCTGCAGCGCCTGATAATAGAGCAGGCGGTCTTTCGCGGCTTTTTCCTGAGGTGTTTTCAGCCGGAACGGCAGGGCCGTCTGCTGCAGCTTGACCGCGGCAGCGAAATCGCCCTGCTCCGCGTGAACCCGCGCCAGCGTTTCGCAGGCGATCGCGTAGGTCAGGTTCTTCGGATTGTTTTTGACGCTGTCGTAAGCCCGGCGGGCCAAGGTCATGACCAGATCCGGCATCAGCCTCCCGTAGGGGGCGTTTTCCACAATATAAGCCACCGGACGCACCAGCCGGGGGTCCGGCTTGGCAAAGATCTTGTCGAAATCCTGGACCGCAAGGACAAAATCCTCGGCCTTGCCTTCCCGGAGCAGCAGGTCCAGCTGCATCACGCGCAGACGCAGATCCTGCGGATTTTCCCTGCAGACTTTCCGGATGAACTCGGGAATTTCGGCATTCCTGCCGCTGGCGGAAAGCGCCATCAGTTTCGCCTGGATCGCGATGCGGTCTGCCGGCGCTTCCTTCAGGATCCGGTCCGCGGTGGAGGACACCACCTGTGCAAGGCCGGACTGGATCGCCATCTGCAGTTCCTTCCGCAGTTCTTCCACTTTCTTCTGGCGGGAGAGGGAGAATTTATCGGCCTTGACCTGTTCGATCACCGAATCCAGTTCGGTGGGATCGCCGCTCCAGACCACCGTGCCGTCTTTGGACAGCACGGCATACGGGAAAAGCGAAACGGTTTCCGCCAGCGAGTTGCGGGTCTTCAGGTTGTCATCGGCGGCGAGTCCGATCGAATAGGGGCCCGTGCCGGAAGCAAAGGCGTCCGCCTGATGTCTGCCATTGACCATGACTGCCTGGATCGGCACCCGGAATTCTTCCTGGAGCGTTTCCAGCATCCGGAGCATTTCCTGCGAGTTGGCGGCCGTCAGATCGAAAATCACGCTGCATTCCAGCGCTCCGGTCGGGACCGATGTATTGTAATACCATTTGGCCACCTGCAGACGCGGCTGCGGCTTGCCCGTTTCCGCGGCAGACAGCAGGAGCGCGGCGGTTCCCAGGATCAGGCTCAGAAAACACTTCATGATATCCGCCCCCTTTCGTGTTTTACAGCGGAGAAACGATCGCTTTTTGCGGCCGGGTCAATTCGAAGGCGCGGGCGGCTTTGAACAGCCGGTCTTCCGCCAGAGACGGCGCGATCAGCTGGATGCCGCTGGGCAGGTGCGTATCCGGATCGAGTCCCGCCGGCACACTGATCCCGCAGTTGCCCGCCAGATTCAGCGCCGTGGTGAACACGTCCGAAAGATACATCTGCATCGGATCGGATTTTTCCCCGAACTTGAATGCGGTCGCCGGCGTCACCGGGGTGAAGATCACATCGCATTTTTCAAAGGCGTCCGTGAAATCCTTCCGGATCAGCGTGCGCACTTTCTGCGCCCGCACATAATAGGCATCGTAATAACCGCTGGACAGCACGTAGGTCCCGAGCATGATCCGCCGGATTACTTCCGGGCCGAATCCTTCGCCGCGCGATTTCTGGTAGGTCGAAAGGATGTCGTTGGCGTTCGGGCTGCGGTAGCCGTAGCGGATGCCGTCGAAAC
Source organism: Lentisphaerota bacterium (assembly GCA_015061565.1). Classification (GTDB taxonomy): domain Bacteria; phylum Verrucomicrobiota; class Lentisphaeria; order Victivallales; family UBA1829; genus SIG94. The sequence goes on along the minus strand of SUWI01000101.1, from coordinate 2,598 downwards.
GCGCCAGGTTGGCGCTGGCTTCCGCCGGCGCGATGATGTAATAGCAGGCCATCGAATATTTGGTATGCGGCAGGGAGATATCGACGAATTCCGCACCAAGCGATTTCAGGGTCTCGATCGCGTCCGCGGTGACTTTCTTCACGCCCGGAGTCACGCCTTCCACCTCGAAATATTCTTTCGGCAGACCGATCTTCATGCCTTTCAGCGATGGCTGGAAATCCTTCAGCGCGGCGGCAAAACCGCCTTCCGGGATCGGTGCGGGCAGACTGGTCGTATCGCGTTCGTCCTGACCCGCGATCAGATCCAGCATCAGAGCCGAATCGGTGACATTCTTGCTCATTGGACCGATCTGGTCCAGCGAAGAGGCGAAAGCCACAAGGCCGAACCGGGAAACGCGTCCATAGGTCGGCTTGAGTCCGACGATGCCGCAGAACGAGGCCGGCTGGCGAATGGAGCCGCCGGTATCGGAACCGAGCGCGATCACGGTTTCGCCCGCCGCAACGGCCGCGGCGGAACCGCCGCTGGAACCGCCCGGCACACAGTCGGTGTTCCACGGATTGCGGGTTTTCTGATACGCGCTGTTTTCGCAGGATGAACCCATCGCGAATTCATCCATGTTGGCGCGTCCCGTCAGCACCATGCCGGCGGCCTTCAGCTTGGTGATGACCGTGGCATCGTAGGGGGAAACGAATCCCTGCAGGATTTTGGAAGCGCAGGTGCAGGGCTGTCCCTTCACCGTGATATTGTCCTTGATCGTGACCGGGACTCCGTCGAACGGACCGAGGGCCTTGCCGGCGGCGCGGCGTGCATCGGATTCCTTCGCCTGCGCCAGCACCGCTTCCGGATCGATCGAAAGCAGCGCCGCCACTTTCGGTTCCAGCGCGGCGATCCGGTCGAGATATGCCTGACAGAGTTCCGCGGAGGAGATCTGCTTTTCGGCGAGGAGCTGAGCCGCACCGGCCATGGTAAGAGTTTTCGGATCCATCATGCCATCCCTTCTTCCGCGAGGACCTGGGGAACCTTCACGAGTTCCTGGTCGACCGTGGCCGGGGCATTCGAGAGCATGAGGTCATGCGGGAACGAAGTGCCGGGGACGTCGTCGCGGATCACATTGGAACGCGGCACGGCATGCGCGGTCGGCTCAATTCCGGAAACATCCAGTTCGGAAAGCATTTCGACATAGCCGACAATGCTTTCCATTTCACCGGCGAGTTTCGCGGCGGCTTCCGGCGAAAGCTGGAGCCGCGCCAGAGCCGCTATATGAGCCACATCAATTCCTTTTGACGAGGCCGCCATGGATCATTTGCCTTTCTCGAGCGCCAGCGTGATGGTGGTGATGTCCGCGACTTCGGACGGGCCGAAGAACTGGATCGGACCGGGATAGACGTAGCTGGTTTCCACCGCCCATTTGTCGCGGTTGGCCGCCAGCATCTTGAACGGCGCGCCGTCCAGTTCCACCAGCGCTTTCTTGATCACCGGCTTGTCTTCGCCGTGACGGTGTTCCATGTTCATCATGGCGGTCAGCGGGATGGCACCGGCGATCCATTTTTCGGCCGGGGCGATCAGGTTGCGGACCGAGGACATGTAGCCGGTCTTGCCCGTGCTGATGATCGCCGCGGCGTTGAAACCGAGGCTGTAGCAGTAATCGGCGTCGAAATTGGACGGCATGGAGCAGCGTCCTTCATAACCGAAGAAGTGGGTCTGCGTGGAGAACTTGCCGACGAATTTGCCTTCCTTCTTCCAGCCATCGAGTTTGGCCTTGACCAGCTGGGTGAGCAGTTTTTCGGTTTCGATGCGGGAAACCTGCACGTTGCCGTGCGGGTCGCGGTCCATCGTCAGCTGCATCTTGATCTCCATCGGCAGGGAAGCGAACACCGCCGCGGATTTTTCGGTCAGTTTGCCCAGGATGAACGCGGCTTTCTTGTCGTTCTCGGTGATTGCCGCATAGGCTTCGGCGTCTTTGGCCAGGATGTCGTTGAGTTCGGCGATCAGGACCTTGAAGTCCGGGATGAATTCGATCAGACCTTCCGGGATCAGGGCGACACCGAAGTTTTCGCCGTTGGCGGCGCGTTTCGCCACGGAATCGGCAATCGTGGTGACGACCTGGTCAAGGGTCTGTTTCTTGGCCGCGACTTCTTCGGAGATCAGCGTGATGTTCGCCTGGGTGCGGAGGCCGCATTCCAGCGCGATATGGGAGGCGGAACGGCCCATCAGCTTGATGAAGTGCCAGTATTTCTTGGCGGAGTGGCGTCGCGTTCGATGTTGCCGATCAGTTCGCTGTAGACCTTGGTGGCGGTATCGAAACCGAAGGAGGTTTCGATGAACGCGTTTTTCAGGTCGCCGTCGATGGTTTTCGGGCAGCCGACCACGATGATGCCGGCGTTTTTGGCTTTATAGTATTCAGCCAGCAGGCAGGCGTTGGTGTTGGAGTCGTCGCCGCCGATGATGACGATGGCGGTGATGCCGAGCGCTTTGCAGTTGGCTTCGGCCTTTTCGAACTGTTCGGGGGTTTCGAGCTTGGTACGGCCGGAACCGATCATGTCGAAACCGCCGGTATTGCGGAAACCGGCCAGGAAATCTGCGGTGATTTCGATGTAT
>SUWI01000100.1 GCA_015061565.1 Lentisphaerota bacterium | reverse complement strand
CGTATCTCCGAGATATTCCTTGTGTTCGAGCGAAATGGAAGTGATGAGGGAGGCAAGCGGGGTGACCAGGTTGGTAGCATCCAGCCGTCCGCCCATACCGGTTTCCCAGACGACGAAATCGACTTTGCGGTCGGCGAAGATCACGGCCGCAGTGGCCGTCGTTGCCTCGAAATAAGTGATCTTATGACCTTTGGCGAGCATGCGTTCGCCGGCGGCCTTGACTTTGGCCAGGGCGGCCAGCACGGTATCGTCGTCGGCGACCTCGCCGTTGAGCCGGAACCGTTCGTTCACGGTGACCAGGTGGGGCGAGGAATAAAAACCGGTGGTATATCCGGCACCGCGCAGACCGGCCTCGATCATGGCGCCGGTGGAGCCTTTGCCGTTGCTGCCGGCCAGATGGATGAATTTCAGCTGCCGGTCGGGCGAACCGAGTTCATCGAACAGCAGCCGGGTTTGAGACAAACCGAGCTTGACCCCGAAGAATTCGAGTCCGGCCAGCCAATCGAAAAGACTGTCTTGGGCATTCATGATATCGCCGGAAATCAGAACAGGATCTTTGACCAGCGGGCGCCGGAGCATTTGGATTTACCGCCGATCAGACGGCGGCTCTGGTTGGTCCGGGTATCGACAATAAAGATCTGGCCGCGGCTCGAAACCACCACATGGCGGTTGTCCGGAGCCCAGGAAGGACTTTCGCCGGTCACCGCGGGAGCGGAGGAATCGGCGATGATCGAATTGTCGCGGTTCTTCGGCGGGGGATAGCCCATGGTCTGCGAAAGATCGACCACTTTGAGCACATAGCCGCCGAGTTTGGCGGAATATGCGATCTTGTTATCCTGCGACCAGTCGGGCGAGACGGCTTCACTGCCGAGCACGCCCTGGACCCGGCGGGGAGCGCCGCCGGCAGCGCGGATGATGTAAAGTTTCGGACGGCCGGAAAGGTCGGACACGTAGCAGATGGACTGACTGTCCGGCGACCAGGTCGGGCTGGCTTCGGTGGCGCGGTCATTGGTGAGGCGGCGCAGATTGCCGCCGTTGAAATCGCGGACATAAAGGTCCAGCTGATTGCGGTCGGTCAGGATCAGGGCAAGTTTTTTCCCGTCGGGCGAGATCCGGCCGGAATTGATGCCGCGGTGATTGGAGAGCGCCCGGCTCCGGTTGTGAAGGATGTCGAACTGCACCAGCGGGGTGGAGGACAGCAGGTACTGGTTGTAGATGATGCTTCTGCCGTCGGGATGCCAGGAAGGTTCGATCGAAAGGGTCGCATTGGCGGTCAGGCGCCGGATATTCTGTCCGTCGAAGTCACAGACATAGATCTCACGCTGGTTGCGGTTGGTCTCGGCGGAAAACACGATTTTCGTGCGGCAGATGCCCTCGACACCGAATTCCTTTTTCAGGATGGCATCCACGGCGGTCTGGGAGAGTCTGCGCTGATCGGAACCGGTGACCCGAATACTGTAAAGGGGTGAGCCGGCGCCATTGGTGACGTCCAGAATGAGCGTGGTACCGTAAAGACGGCCTTTGACGATGAAATCGCTTTTGCCCCCGCGCAGAACTTTATACCAGCCGCAGTTGATGAGATCGGACATGACATATTTGGTCAGCAGGGAATCACCGGGCACGCCTTGAAAAACCAGCGTGGGGTTTTCGAATTTGCCATCGCCGCGGACCACGACCTGAGCGTGAAGGGCAGACATCAAAAAAAGTGCGGTAAAAACAGAAAACAGAAATTTCATAAGCGGAACCTCCTGATTGCATTTCTCTGGATAAGGTAAATTACCTCTTTTTTTCATAAGGGCAAGTGCAAAAGAGAAAAATCTTGAATTTTTTTTTGAGATGGTCTTTTCCTACTGGCCGGAAATCCCGCAGAAGGGGAGAAAAAAGTTGATTTGCCGCTTGAACTTGTGCCGTTCATCGTGTAAATTACCATGATTGCATTGCTTTTGAAAATTTCATTGAAAGGAAAAATGAAAATGGCAAAAAATTACAGAATCGCAGTGATCCCCGGCGACGGTACCGGTCCGGAAGTGATCGCCGAAGGCATGAAAGTCATCAACGCCGCCTCGAAAAAATTCGGATTCAAGATCAAATTCACCTCGTATGACTGGGGCGGCACACGGTACCTGCGTGAAGGCTCCATCATGCCCGAGGACGGTTCGGAGATCCTGAAAAAATACGATGCGATCTATCTGGGCGCGATCGGTCGGCCCGACGTGCCTCCGGGAATCCTCGAAAAAGGTATTCTGCTGAAACTGCGTTTCGAACTCGACCAGTATATCAACCTGCGCCCGGTGAAACTGTTCCCCGGCGTGGAATCTCCGCTGGCCAACAAGAAACCGGAAGACATCGACTATGTGGTGGTCCGGGAAAATTCCGGCGACGTTTACACCGGCATGGGCGGCGTGGCCATGAAAGGCACCCCGAACGAAACCGCGACCCAGGTCATGACTTATACCCGGGCACAGGTCGACCGCTGCCTGAAATTCGCATTCGAAATGGCGCGTAAACGTCACTCCAAAAAGAAACCGTGGCGCGGACTTTCGGCGGAAGACATCGCCGCGGGCAAGACCGCCCAGCTCACGCTCTGCGGCAAATCCAACGTTCTGACCTATGTCTTCGACATGTGGAACCGGGCGCTGAATGAAATGGCCCCGAAATATCCGGAAGTCAAGATCAATTACAGCCACGTCGACGCCATTACCATGTGGATGGTCAAGAATCCGGAATGGTTCGACGTGATCGTCACCACCAACATGTTCGGCGACATCATCACCGACCTGGCGGCGATGACGACCGGCGGCATGGGCATCGCGGCCGGCGGCAACCTGAATCCGGAAGGCATCAGCATGTTCGAGCCCATCGGCGGATCCGCTCCGAAATACACCGGCAAGAACGTGATCAATCCGCTCGCGGCGATCCTTTCCGGCGCCATGATGCTGGATTATCTCGGTGAGAAAAAAGCCGCCGCAGCGATCGAAAAATCCGTGGCATACCTGACCGAACACAAGCTCAAGAGCCTCTCCGCCGGCAAGATGGGTTATTCCACCACCCAGGTCGGCGACCTCGTGGCCAAAAATCTGTAAGACGGCGGGGTTTTCATCATGGAGAAATGTCTGCTCTGGCTCGACGGCTCGCATGGACCGTATTTGAATATGGCGATCGACGAGCTCCTGCTGGAGCACATGGACTCCATCGGCAAGGTCGTCCTGCGTTTCTACGAATGGAACATTCCGTCCGCTTCGTTCGGCTATTCGCAGAAGCCTCGGGCCGTCACCCGCACGGGACTGACCCTGGTCCGCCGTCCCACCGGCGGCGGGGTCGTTTACCATGACGTCGATCTGACTTACACCATGGTGATCCCGGCCGGCCATCCGATCACGGAACTGAACCGGATGGAAAGCTACAAAGCCATCCACGAGCCGATCATGAAAGCGATCCTGGATCTGGGCAAAGGAGCGCATCTGGCGCCCGACCTCGGGATCAAGCACGACCGCGCCACGCTCCAGTGTTTCGTGTCGCCCTCCCCCAACGATGTGCTGGCGGCGGACGACACCAAGCTGGCCGGAGCCGCCCAGCGGCGCACCCGCAAAGGCATCCTGCACCAGGGCAGCGTCAGCCTCAAAGCAGGCGGACACGACGAGATCCTGAACGCCATCAAAAATGAACTGGAAAAAGCTTTTTCCTTCGATTACGAACCGTTCGCTCCGGATGTGGAATTCATGGCGAAAGCGGAACAGCTCGCCGCTGCCAAATACGCTTCCGAGGCCTGGAATGAAGACGGAGTCTCGCCGTCATGAGCGAACCGCTGAAACAACTCCAGCAGGTGATCGGCTATGAGTTCAAAAACCCGGAACTGCTCCGGGAAGCCATGACCCACAAATCCTACGCCGCGGAGTGGAATGTCAAATACGACAATCAGCGGCTCGAATTTTTCGGCGACGCCGTAGTCGAACTGGTGTTGACCCGTTATCTCTACAACCGCTATCCGGAACTGCAGGAAGGCGACCTGACCAAGATCCGTTCCGCAGTGGTCAATCAGGATTCCCTGGCGAAATTCGCCCGGGCGATCGACCTCGGCAAATACATGCAGTTCGGCCAGGGCGAGATCGATTCGCATGGCAGCGAACGCGAATCCACCATTTCCGACGCATTCGAGGCGCTGGCTGCGGCGGTCTATCTGGACGGCGGCTACGACGAGGCGGAAAAATTCATCCTGGCCATCTTCAACCGGGAAATTCCCGATCCGCGGGATATGCTGTCCACGCTCAATCCGAAAGGGATCCTGCAGGAATATATTCAGGCTGAATGCGGCAAGCACCCGACGTATCAGGTGCTCCGGGTCAGCGGTCCCCAGCACGAACCGTGTTTTGAAGTCGCGGTATTCCTCGACGGGGAACAGCTGGGCACCGGCAGAGCCCAGAACCGGAAATCCGCCGAACAGGCAGCTGCACTTGCCGCCGTCCGGCTGCTCAAGGAACGAAACCAGGAGGAGAAAAAAACATGAATCCTGCCAATTATCAGCTTCACTATCCGGCGGAGATCGTTTTCGGATGCGGGACCGCAAAAGTTCTGGCGGAAAAACTTGCGCCGTTCAAAAAAGTCCTGCTGGTGGCCGGGACCCATTTTTCCCGAAGCGCCGAGTTCGATACGCTGCTGGTTTCACTGAAAAACTTCAGCGTTAAAACAGAAACCGGCATCCACGCCGAACCGCCGCTGGCGGATGTGGACCGGGTGACCGCTTCGGGACGGGATTTTCAGGCGGAAGCGGTGGTCGCCATCGGCGGCGGCAGCGTGATCGACTGTGCGAAGGCGGCAGCCGCGCTGATCCCGCTTTCCGGCTCCTGCGCGGAATATTTTTCCGGCAGCAAGACCATCCCCGGCAAAGGTCTGTTCTTCGCGGCGCTGCCCACGACCGCGGGGACCGGTGCGGAGATCACGAACAATTCGGTGCTGACCGATCCCGAAACCAAAATCAAGAAATCACTGCGACATCCGTCAATGGTCGCGGATCTGGCGATGGTCGATCCGGAGCTGACCGTAAGCTGTCCCCCTGCCCTGACCGCGGCCAGCGGGCTGGATGCGTTTGTGCAGGCCTTCGAATCCTACACCTCGCCGAAAGCCTCCGCGGTCACGCAGTCCTTGAGCTGTGCGGCGCTGGTCAAATTTGCTGCCAATCTGGAGAAAGCGTGTCAGGACGGTTCCGATCTGTCCGTCCGCACGGAAATGGCGGAAGGCAGCATGATGTCCGCGATGGCGTTTTCGCAGACGGGACTGGGTGCGATCCACGGACTGGCGCATCCGATCGGTTCCCTGCTCGGAGTGCCGCATGGGAAAGCCTGCGCCGCGCTGATCCCTGCCGTGGTCGAATGGAACCTGCCCGCCTGCGAAAAGCAATACGGCGAGATCGCGCAGCGCTGCGGATTCGGGAAAAATGCGGACGATTTCCTGGCCGTCTGCCTTGATCTTTGTAAAAAAACCGGCGTCAAAGCCGGATTCCGGGATTACGGTTTGAATGAATCGCATTTCGATTTCATAGTGAAAAACTGCCGCAGCGCGAGCATGAAGCTCAATCCGCGGCCGATGACCGACGATGAAGTGCGCAATATGCTGAAAGGACTGGTGTAACCATGGCACAGGGACCCGATTTTCTGACACAGGAACATACCGTGACGCATCACGAATGCGGACCTGATGCGGTTCTGAAACTCAACTGCATCCTGGATTATTTTCAGGATATCGCCGCCTGCCACGCCGATCTGCTCGGGATCGGCATGAACGACCTGCTGGTCCGGCACGAACTCTGGGTGCTGTCCCGTCTCCGGATCCGTTTCAACCGGTATCCGAGACTCGGCGAAAAACTGACGGTCATGACCTACCCGACCGGTTTGAACCGGCTGTTTGCCACGCGTCAGTATCAGCTGATCGCGGAAAACGGCGAACGGCTGGTCGAAGGGACCAGTTTCTGGATCGTGATCGACGACGCCAAGTTCCGCCCGGTGAAACCGTTCAAGATGCTGGCGGATTTTGCGGACCGCAACCAGGACAAGCCCCGTTTCTTCCCGGAGCTGGACAAAATCGCGGAGCCGGAAACACCGCAGGAAAATCTGCTGCAGTATCAGGTGCTGGAATCCAATATCGACCTCAACCGTCACCTCAACAATGCCTTTTACGGATCATTTATGGTGGACACGCTGGGGAAACTGACGGGCAGACTGTGCCATCCGAAGGAATTCCAGATCAACTTTCTGATTCCCGGCGCGCTGAACGCGGTCATCCAATGCGGCGGCAAAGTTTTGGAAGACGGAACTTTCTATGTGGACGGCCGGAATGCCGAAAGCGGACAGCTCTGTTTCCAGGCTCAAGGCGCGCTGTAAACCGGAAACGGGAATCTATATTTAAATGTAAAAAACCGAATATCCGGCTTGTTTTTTGAAATTCTCATAAAGTATGTATAAAAAGCAGGAATTTTTTGACTTTTTTTTCTTTCCGGACTTGACAGACGGGGAAACAGAAGCTACCTTTAAAGGATATATAAAGCAACAAAAAACCAAATGGATGTGGTGAGAATATGAATAAACTGGTGATTGTGGAATCTCCGGCGAAAGCGCGGACCATCGGAAAAATGCTTGGAAGTCAATATGCGATCAAGGCCTCGATGGGTCATGTGCGCGATCTGCCGACCCGGACCTTCGGCGTGGATATCGAACACGATTTCATGCCGCAGTATGAAGAAACCAAAGAACGTTCGAAGAATCTGTCCGAACTGAAATCGGCAGCCAGGAAGGCGACTGATATCTATCTGGCGCCCGACCCTGACCGTGAAGGAGAAGCGATCGCCTGGCATCTGCAGGAGATCCTGTCCAAATGCAACAAGAAAGCCGCGTTCCACCGGGTCACCTTCCATGAAATCACGCGTTCGGCCATCTCCAAGGCGTTCCAGTCGCCGACCACGCTGGACATCGACAAAGTGGATGCGCAGCAGGCGCGGCGGGTGCTGGACCGGATCGTGGGTTATATGGTCAGTCCGCTGCTGTGGGGACGGATCGAAAAAGGCGTCAGCGCAGGCCGGGTGCAGTCGGTCGCGCTGCGGCTGGTCTGCGAACGGGAACGGCTGATCCAGAATTTCAAGCCGGAAGAATACTGGAATTTCCTGGCGAAATTTCAGGCGCTGCCGGGGATCTTCCACGGCAAGCTGTTCAAGATCGACGGTGAAAAAGCCGCGGTGGGGGATCAGGCGACCGCCAAAGCCCTGGAAGCGGCGGTCAAGGCTGCCCGGGACTGGAAAATCAGTTCGATCGAGAGCCTGCCCCGCCAGCGTCATGCGGCTCCTCCGTTCATCACCAGCACGCTGCAGCAGGCGGCCAGCTCTTCACTCGGTTTTTCCGCCAGCGCCACCATGCGGATCGCCCAGCAGCTGTATGAAGGCGTGGATGTCGGCACCGGCGGACCCGTCGGTCTGATCACTTATATGAGAACGGACTCGGTGACGGTTTCGCAGGAAGCCCAGAATGCCGCGAGACAGTTCATCGCGCAGAATTACGGACAGGAATATGTGCCGGCCAAAGTGCCGTTCTACCGGTCGAAAGCCTCGGCCCAGGGCGCCCATGAGGCGATCCGTCCGACCGATGTCAATCTGACGCCCGATCAGGTGAAACCGTATCTGGATGACCGCAGTCTGAAACTTTATACGCTGATCTGGCGCCGGTTCATCTCCAGCCAGACCGCCTCCGCGGAAGAACTCCGGACCACGGTCGATGTGGCCGGAAAGGGCGGCGACGGACGGACTTACACTTTCCGTTCCATGGCGACCGTGACCACCTTCCCCGGCTTCCTCCGGGTTTACAACATCAAAGAAGAAGGAATCGAAGAGGAAGAATCGGACGTGAAAGACGCCGACACCCTGAAAGCGCTGCGCCAGGGCGAGAACTGCCAGCTCAACGAACTGCTGGGCGAACAGAAATTCACCGAACCGCCGCCGCGTTATTCCGAAGCCACCCTGATCAAGGAACTGGAATCCAACGGCGTCGGCCGTCCCTCCACTTACGCCACCATCGTCAACACCATCCAGGAACGCAGCTATGTAGACAAGGACAAGGGGAAACTCAAGCCGACCGATCTGGGTTTCCGGATCTGCGATTATCTGGTGGAGCATCTGCCGGATCTGTTCGAAGTCGGCTTCACGGCCAAGATGGAAGACGAACTCGACCAGGTGGAAGAGGGCAAAGTGCAGTGGACCGAAATGATGCGCACGTTTTATGAGAAATTTGAAAACTGGCTGAAGTCGGCCAAAACGATGGGCGCGCCGCAGGGGCCCAAAGGCTCGCAGCTGATCTCCCTGCTCGGCACGATCCAGAACTGGAATCCGCCGGAAAAGAGCGGAACGAGGGTCTACGACGACCGGAAATTCTACCGTTCGGTCAAATCCGCGGTCGATGCCGGCAGACAGCTTTCCGCTCCGCAGTGGGAAGCCATGCTCCGGATGGCAGTCAAATATTCCGACCAGCTGCCGGACCTGGACAGCTGCGCGGAAAAATATGGTTTCACCGACGAGCTGAACGCCACCAGGGAAGAACGGGCCGCCCGTATGGCAATGGTCCGGGAATGGCAGCAGAAACGCGCCGAGGCAGCGGCCGCCGCTCCCCCGCAGGACAATCTGGCGGATGTCTTCAACGCCATGAAAGCGATCCGCTGGAAAGCTCCGGACAAGGGAGCCCGCCGCGGATTCGATGAAAAGAAATTTTTCGAATCGCTGCAGGAACAGGTCGACAAAGGCCGCAATTTGAGCGACAAACAGCTCAAATCGCTGGGACGGATCGCGGTCCGCTATAAAAACGATCTGCCGGATTTCGCCGCGATCGCCAATGCGCTCCACCTGGATGACAAGACGGTTCCCGCCGCCGCTCCGGCCGCCGAACCGGCCAAGCCAATCACCATGGACGAAGTCGACGCGCTGATCGTGAAAATGAAAAAGATCACCAGCTGGGCCGAAGCGAAACGGGTCCGCAACCGCGTCTATGACGACCAGGCGTTCTTCGAATCGCTGGCCAAACAGCGCGCTGCCGGCAAAGTTCTGACCGAAAAACAAGTCGCGGCGCTGAAGAAGACCGCCGCCAAATATTCGATCGCCTGATCGAGTCACATCCCGACAGGGGGAAAGGATGGGATCCGATGTCTGATCAGCTCGACCGGATCGTGGCCGTCGAAACGGCCAAAGACGGAACTGCGGAAGTATTCATCCGGCAGGAAAACGATATTGTCGAACGGCGGACGATGCCGTTCCATCCGTTCCTGCTTACCGCTTTTGAGGCTTTTCCGGCGGATCATCCGGGGATCCGGGTGACCCCGCTGACCGGCCCGGGCGATTTCCGTTTCAAAGCGGAATTCGACAATTCCGAACGGTATGACGAAGCGGTCGCCATGCTCAAGCAGACGACCGGTTTTTCCGGCGGACAGCCGAACGCGCCGTTCCGGCTGTTCAGCGATTTGACGCAGCAGTTCCTGATCCAGCACGACCTGCGGCTGTTCACCGGCATGGCCTTCCCGGAAGTGCGCCGTCTCCAGTTCGATATCGAAACGCTCTGTTCGCCGGGCTATGAATTTCCCAATGCCGACCGGGCCGACGATGCGGTGATCATCATCTCGCTTTCCGACAGCACCGGCTGGGAAAAAGTGCTCTCGCTCGCCGATTTCCCGTCGGAAAAGGAACTGCTGGAAGCCTTCTGCGCGGCAGTGACCGAACGGGATCCGGATATTCTGGAAGGGCACAATATCTTCCGTTTCGATCTGCCGTATCTGGAAACCCGGGCGAAACGGCATAAGATCAAATTGAAACTGGGGCGAGACGGATCGACGCCGAAAAAACGCAATTCCCGTTTCACCGTGGCCGAGCGGATCGTGACCTATACCCGTTACGACATTTACGGCCGGCATGTGGCGGATACCTGTTTCCTGCTCTATTTCTACGATGCGGTCCACCGCAATCTGGACAGTTACGGGCTGAAATATGCGGCGAAACACTTCGGGGTTGCCGCCCCGGACCGGACTTATCTCGACGGTGCTGCGATCACGGACGCCTGGAGCCATGACCGCGAAAATCTGCTGAAATATGCGCTGGACGACGTGCGCGAGACCCGCGCCCTTTCCGCGATCCTTTCCCCGAGCTGGTTTTATCAGACCCAGATCGTGCCTTACGGCTATCAGAACTGCATCGTCCGGGGCAATGCCACGCGGATCGATTCGCTGTTCGCCGCCGAATACCTGAAAGCGGGGAACGCTCTGCCGGCGGCCGAACGCGGACGGACTTTCGCCGGCGCTTTGACCCAGGCACTGGAAACCGGCGTCTTCGAACGGGTCGACCACTGCGACGTGCGTTCGCTGTATCCCTCGGTCATTCTTTCCGAAGGCTGGATCCCCGCCCGCGACACGCTGCAGATCTTTCCGCAATGGCTCAGGAAACTGCGTACCTTCCGGCTGGAAGCCAAGGATGCCGCCAAAAAGGCCGAAACCCAGGAGAAAAAAGATTATTACAGCGCCCTGCAGTCCGCGTTCAAGATCCTGATCAACTCCTTCTACGGATATCTGGGCTTCGAACAGGGATTCCTCAATGATTTCAACATGGCCGAACGGGTCACATCCCGCGGACGGGAGATCCTGACCCTGATGCTCGAAACCCTGAAAGCGAACGGCGCCAAGATCATCGAAATGGACACCGACGGCATTTATTTCCAGCTGGCGGAGGGGAAAACCCTTGCCGATGTCGATGCGGCGCTCAAAGGGGTGCTGCCGGCGGGGATCGAGGTCGATTTCGACGAATCATATCCGGCCATGTTCTGCTACAAAAGCAAGAATTACGCGCTGCTGACCGCCAAGGGGGAGATCACCCTGACCGGAGCGGCCCTGAAATCCCGCGGTCTGGAACCTTTCCAGCGCCGCTACATGCTTCAGGTCATCGAGGCCCTGCTGCATCATGACCGGCAGGCTCCGGACCGGACCCACGCGGAATTCACGCAGGCGCTGAACACCCATGCCCTGCCCTTCGCAGATCTGGCCAAAAGCGAAACGCTGGCCGATTCGCCGGAGACTTACAAGCGCAAGCTTGCCGCCGGCACGGGCAAACGCAGTGCGGCGTATGAGCTGGCGATCAAATCCGGACGCGAATACCGCCAGGGCGACCAGATCGCGTTCTACATCACCGGCGACAAGAAACGGGTCTCGGTGGTGGACAATGCCAAGCTGCTGTCCGATGCGGACGAGGCCGTGCGGGACGAGAATGTGCCGTATTATCTGGACAAACTGGAAGAGCTCCGGCGGAAATTCGCGCCTTTCATGGAGTCCGGCGACGATCTGTTTGCCGGTCTGTGACGGTTTCAGCCGAACCTGCGGTCATCAGCAGGATTGGCGGGGACTGAAGCGGGATTGCCGCGAACTTTTATCGGACAGGCCGGACCAGTCGGACCCGGCTGTGCCTGAAAGCTCCGGCAGCAAGCAGGTCGGACACCGCGAAAACATGCTATATGATGCGAGACCACCGGGACTGCGGCTTGGAGATCGCACAATACAGTCGTCATCCTCATGAATAGAAAATCCGATTCAACTCATCCCGGTCATATTCAATGATCCGATTCCGCAATCCCCCAAATTTTGAAGGAAGAAGTTTCCTTATCCTGTATGCGAAATGAGCCGACAGATAATTCCGGAAATTAATGCCGTTGTCAATGCAGCAGACCCGCTCCAAATGTCTGGATGAACGGATAGCGTGCGCAGCCACTCCGGTATTACTGCACAATATCGCCGATGATAAAGAAAGCAGTTCTGTATCCACTAAAATTTCCAAACCCAGCAGATAGCGGTGAAGCGGGCGGGGATTCAGGTTATATGAATTGATTTTTGCACATCGAAAGGCATCCGTGTAAAACAATCGGTCGCCATATCTGCGCTTCATCAGATCTACATAACGTTCTTCCTCGGTCACCAAAAAGATTTTATCCAGGCTGCATTCCTCCAGCAGCCGGTCGGTATGATAAAAAATCTGCCGCGGCAAAGGCCCGAACGAATGTCCTGGCGTCGTATTCATTTCCTTGCCCCGAAAATGAATTCCAAGGACTCTGTTTTGGGAAAATTCTTTTTGATAACGGTCAATTTTTTCAATGACATTATCCTGCAACTTGATATGGGAATCCACGAATTCCCGATATTCCGCATTGGTCGCAAATCCGTAACCCGGCGGATACGTCCCGCTGCAGAAATAGACCCGACGACTCTGATAAACCTCTTCCAGTGAATACGGTGACACCTGATGAAAATAATATTCCCACGGATTATAAGATCCGTTAACTGGTGCATCGACATTATAAAGTGTGCGGAAATTCTTGAAATCCACTACCGGAATCATCCCCAGTTCCTCCGCCCGCTGAATATGAGTTAACACCTGGGTGAAATTCGAGAAAAAGCCGCTTCCCAGACAATCCCGCCAGATCACGTAAAATGTTTTATCCGGATTGCATTTCCCGAACGAACGGAGATACCCGATCGGTGTATGATCCAGTTCAAACGGATGGCTGCCATCAAAATAATCGCCCGGCTGGTCTTTAAAAAAATGTTTTCTCAAGAACCTCTTCGCTTTACTGGTCAGCTCAACCTTGTTCATTTTCCAGCTTTCTCCGGTATCCGTCAGCAGGTCAGCGAATATTCTCCGCGTTTCATGATCGTTTCCGGATTCATTTCAAAGTTTTTCCGTTTACCCGAAATATACCTCCGTTTTTTGTAAAATTCAATGATATCAGGGTATTCCGGAACAAGATTTTTTCATTTTTCTTACGGGAAACGGGAACACATTGATGTTCATCCCCTTGCGTCAGCAAAGATGAATCTGTCCGGATGCTGCGGATTTTCCAAGTTCCCTTTCTTGATCACGGAAGAATTGACCGATTACCCAGCGCGGACCACAATCCCCGCCTGGCATTCGTCAAGTCATTCCAGGTATTTTTATGAAATTGATTGAAATCACGGGTTGGTGCCAGCAAACCATCCGATTTCCGGCCTTCGGGCCGAACTTTCCGCGAATAATGGATCATTTGCGGAAATTGCGGATTCAACGTGGGTTCCCCGCCCATGACTCCGACAATTCCTCTGTAATCTTTCAGTGAATCTACCGCATTTTGAAATTCTTCCAGGGACATCATAAAGTTTTTCTCATGAAGTCCGCAAAAGCGGGTGCAATTCGAACAGTGGTGGATGCAACTGTTGGTGATTACCACCTGTATTATCTTCATGTCTGCCGGAGAAATCATATTTTACTTGTCCTTGTGTTTTTTCTGATCACATGAAAATGTCAAAAGCAGAAAAAAACCCCACCGTAAACCGGCGGCATTGTTTTTATTCACGGTAATGATGCTGATAAATTTTGGAGCCGCCGTCCGGATCATCGTGTACCGCCTTTCATCAAATCACGGATTTCACCCGCACTTATCTTCAGATCACTGATCCGCTTTGTGCATTTGATCAGGCTTTTTCCGCCGATAAATATTCCCAGCAGATATCCGGTTTTTTCTTGTTTTTTAAAAAAGTCAGCGCTCGTTGAATTGTTTTTCATGAACAAAACAAAATTTTTCCCTTCTCCAATATCTTTTTCCAACGCTGAAAAACCATTAACAGTCAGAACTTCCGGTTCCGATATTTGATAAGAATCCGGAATGCTCAACTTCAAAATATCATTTTCCTTCGGCAGGTCGACAACATCGCCTTTAATTACCAGCGGTGTGAACATTTCACCGATTTTCAGCATGGGATAAGGCGTTTCCTGTATCGAAATATCCTGCGGCAGTTTCACCGGACGAACCGATTTCAGCTTGACATACATATTCAGAGCATTTTCCTGGTCGACTGTGTAATTCAATCGCCGGCGGTCAGTCGAACCGGCATATAAATCTTCTCCCAGCGGGAACAGATAATTGTGATGAACACCGAGTGCCCGTAATATCGTCGGAGCCATGTCAAAGGTCACTCCTGCAATTTCGGGGTCGAAGGACTTGACTGCGGAATTCCAAATCATGAACAGCATTTTTCTATCAGGATTTTTTTCCAGCAGAGGAGTCGATCGAGTATAATTATGAGCCAAATGGTCGTTTGTTATCACGATGCAGGTATTCTTCCCCGCGGGACTGTTCCGCACCCGGTCAAGGAATTTTCCCAATGCACGGTCGCTGGCATACATCGCATTGTAAAGATTCTGCAAGTTTCCAGCTTTGCCGGGATAACCTGGTTCCTTCGGATCATAATACCCGTCAGGCCCGTGTGCATCGATCGTCAGCACGGTAATATTGAACGGCTTGTTCTCTGCCGCGGCTTTCTGAAAATATTTCCATGCCTGTTCGAACACGGCTGAATCCCGGACAGCGAGTTTCCAGGATTTTTCGCGTTTGGCCCGCTCAATGCCGAACCAGGCTTCATCATAACGCTGGTCTTTGATGAAACGTTCCATCCCGGCAAAATTACCGGAATGTCCGACTAAATAATATTGTTTATATCCGGCCCGGTTCAGGATTTTCGGAAATGATGAAAGCTGATTGCCGGCATATGGGCGAAATCCATTAATGGAAAAAGTAATATAATGTGTAGTTATATAAAAACCGTTCATCATGCTGAACAGCGAACCGATAGTTCCGGTAGCAGTTTTGTTCTCGGTTATATTGCTGAACAACTGCGTCTCCTGCGAAAACTTTTTCAGATTCGGAACCAATCCCGGAAATATTTTTTCATCCAGATAGGTTTTTTCTGTACTTTCCAATACGATCAGGACCAGATTTTTTCCAGGTGTCGCCGTGAACTCGGATTCCTTGATCGGAGTAACTTTTATTCCAAAACTTGAATAAGCATTTTTATCGAATTTCACTATTGCCGACGCACGGAACAGGGCATAAATATCGCGAAACGGATAGAAGAAAAAAAGCAGCAGCCCCGCTGAAAGGAAAAATCCGCAAATTGATATGATTTTCAAATATGGTTTTCCTGGCAGCGGATGCACGCTCCAGAACAGCAGAAATACCATCCAATGGATCAGAACGGTCAAAAGGACTACCAATAACACCAATCCGATGAATGCCGATGGACTCATCTTGATGAATTCTATCAGCATATTGCTGTCCAATATATGGATACAGTTTTCCAATGAAAAACCATTGCCGTTTCCATGGATAAAAGCCGTATGGAGAACCAATATCAAACAAAGCAGAGATGTAAAGATGACGCCGATTCCGCGGAATCTATTTTTTCTAGTTGTCAATCTGAGGCAGAAGAGAACAAATATCCAGCAGACAATCGCCCGGCTGTCTGCCAGAACAGCCGCATATTCATCATAATATGCGGTAAATGCTTCACGCAGTAATATTGCCAGAATAAAAGCGTAAGGGATAACTCTCCGGAATATCCTGCGGGTTGATATGAAACAAGCCAGTCTGTGAAACATTTTTACCCTGAATAAATAACCCGGAGAAAGACTCAGCTGTATGCCGGTTTTTCTCCGGGTATGCCAATAATCGAAAACCAATGGTAATCAGTTTTCAGGCCGTCATATTAAGCACCAGCACCAGAAGAACCGGAAGAAGCAGATGCTCCCATGTTGGCGGAAGTCTTCTTGGTCGGGTCGCCGTTGGCATTGGTCGGCGGGGCATCCTTGGTGAAGATTGAAGAGGAGTTGGAGCTGTAAGGCTTCGGAACATCAGTCGTAGCAGAGGATTCTCCATACCATGCAACTTTTTCACTCCAGGAATCGCCGGCATTGTTGCGGACGGAACCGTCAACGAAGCAGATGTTGCCGTATTTGTCATGGTTGTTCTTGGTGCTGGCCACATCATAAGTATCGAAGGACAAGCCGCTGTCCGGGCTGTCGTTTTCGTTCAGACCGGCAAGGAATCCATAGGACAGGTTGGAACTGGCGGTGTCACCAGCGACTGCCTGCAGGACATATTCCTGAGAAAGTTTAACACCATTCAGGGTTCCGGACGGGCAGACGTAAGTCTTGTAGTCGGTGTTGTAGTTCAGCGGGATCAAGGTGGAAATGGACGGGCCGTTGTGATAACCCACAGCGGAAGTCCCTTTGACATCCTGGTTGCTGTCGATCCACACTTTGGAAGTCGGGAATTTTTCGTTGTAGTCGCCGGCATACATCTTGGCGGCCAGACCGATCTGTTTCAGATTGCTGGCGCAGGAAATGCGGCGGGCTTTTTCACGCGCACTGTTCAGGGCGGGCAGCAGCATGCCGGCCAGAATTGCGATGATTGCAATAACTACGGGCATTCCACCATTTAATATGTAAATGAAACATCGGATTATTTCACAAAACGCTGTTGATTTTACTGAAAAATATACGATTGTTTTCATCGGTCATCCGCCGATTCCGTTCCGAAGCGATTGTCGGCATCCGATAAGCGGAGCCAAATCCAAACGAAAGGAGCCAAAGTGAATGCTGTAATTTATGCCAGACAAAGTTCGGGCAATGACGATTATTCAGAATCGGTCGAAAATCAGATAGCCAATTGCCTTGCATTGGCGAAAAAAAACGGGCTGACAGTGATCGGCTGTTTTTCCGATCTCAATACCAGCGGGAAAACGTATCCGGAAGGAGCGGAAAATATAGCCGCGAATGATTCCGCATTCCAGCAATGGTTTGATCAGCAGACGTCCAGCCGGAAATTCCGTCCGGGCCTTGGACAAGTATTTCAACTGCTGGAAACGGTTGATTACCTGATCGTCGATGAAATGACCCGGCTATATCGTCCAGTCACCCGCAGTTTTCTGGAATCATTTGTCAATCAGAAACTTACCGAAAACGGAGTAAAGATCCTGCAATGCAAAGGCGGGAGGCTGGATCTGACTCAATTCGACCAGCAGCTAATCCAATCGCTCAAGAACCAGATCCAGGATGAAGCGATCGCCAACCAGAAGAAAAAATCCCAGGAACAATTCCGGAAACTCCGTGACTCCGGTTATCAGTGCAACGGAGCCAAAATGTTCGGGATCAGATATTTAGGAAACCGCAGGCTGGAGGTCATTCCCGAATGTGCCGAAGCCATCAAGTTCATTTACAAGAACATTGCCGCCTGCCGGCCTTACAGTGCGATCATCCGCGATGTAAACCGGCTATATTCGCATTGTTTCCGCACGTATTGTTACGAATCGACTTTCCGTTCAATAGCCAGACAGCCGATCTACTGCGGCTATCAATATAATTCCGCACATGAACTGATCCCGAACCAGCAGATCAAGGGACAGGAAATCATCCCATACCGGCTCTGGCAGCAGGTTGGCGAAATTCTCGACCGTAAAAGAAAAAGTCATCCGGCAAGATCCAAAAAACATTGGCTTCCGTTGAGCGGACATTTGATCTGCGGCCGCTGCGGAGGAAGAATGACCTGCCAGCTGGACCGGGGCAAAATATACTATATATGTAATAAGACCAATCTTTATCGGACGGAGGGGTGTTCCGCCAGCAGGGTCCGGTTTCAGGAAGACTCGGCCGGACCGGGGCTTTATGAGATTTCTTACCCGTTTCTGCTGTTCGGCCTGCTGGAACGCTGCCGGATCAATGCACAGGCTGCCGCCGATAAGCTGCAGATTATGAAATTGAAAGAAATGGAGGAAAAAATGAACGAAAAGGAGAGGCAGATGGCGGAATTATTCCTGGATGGAACAATAACCCGCGAACAACTGGAACCGCTTTTGAGGCGGCATCGCGAAAAGCGTCATGCGCTTCAATCCCGAATCCGAATGGATGACAATGTGTCCGCAGCAGAATTGAAGCATGAACGGGAATGGATTCTGCCTGATTTATTCAACCGGATCCGTTCCGGCGAATTGAACTCCGGAGATTATGAGGATCTGTTTTCCCTGGCGCTCACCAAAATCGTTCTGTATAAAGACTCAGCTGAATTCAACCTTGTCAACGGCCGGAAAATCCTCATCCCGCGCCTGAGACATAAGAAAAGGTGTTGTTTCCCGTACTGGAATATTGCAGTCGAACACGATTTTTCTCCAGAGAAAATGTTCAGCGAGGGACATTCTCCGCTTGAAATTGTGTTTCAAACCGGGAGATCGGGGCAGCTGTATCAGGATGAGCATTTCATTTTCCGTACCGAATGAAGAGTGTGTGGTAGGGGCTCTGGGTGCTTTGGGTGCTTTGGGTGTTCTGGGTGTTCTGGGGGCTTTGGGGGCTTTGGG
>SUWI01000099.1 GCA_015061565.1 Lentisphaerota bacterium | reverse complement strand
GGAGCGGGTTTCTCCTTTTCCGGAATTTCGGTGATGAGGCATTCGGTGGTGAGGAGCAGGCCGGAGATGGAAGCAGCGTTCTGCAGAGCGGAACGGGTGACCTTCTTCGGGTCGATGATGCCTTTGGCAAGCATGTCGACATATTCGCCGTTGGCGGCATCGAAACCTTTGTTGCCCTTCATGGAGAGGACTTCCTTGACGATCACGCTGCCTTCATAGCCGCCGTTGGCCGCGATGGTGCGGCGGGGTTCTTCAACCGCTTTGCGGATGATGTCGGCGCCGATCGCTTCGTCGCCGGCGAGTTTCAGGGAGTCGAGGGCCGGGACAACTCGCAGCAGCATGATGATAAAAAACGCCGCCGGAAAAACCTCGAACAGTATTCAACCATAACCTGGATCCGGTGCATATCGGCTCCTTTATTCTCAGCCATTGTCCGCTTCTCCTTTTTGAGGCAGGAATTTTGCATAATACGGCAGCAGATACAGCGGAATATTGATCAATCCGTCATCCATACGGAGATTCTGCATGGAAAAACGCAACGCGAATTCGGGATGATAAGTTTCCCGATATACCTTCAGACTGCGCGAACGGACATTCAGACCGGATTTGACCTCTATCGGAACGATATTCGTCTTTTCCTGCATGATGAAATCCACTTCCGCTGTGTTGCCGCTTGTCCAGTAAAACAGCTTTTTTTTGCCGACTGCAGTGAGCTGCTGCTGAACATAATTTTCCACCAGGCGCCCGCGATATTCACTGAAAATATTCTGGTTCATGATAATGGATCCGGCAGGAATATCGGCCAGACGGCGCAATAAACCGGTATCGGACAGATAAAGTTTGAAACTCCTGCGGTCTTCATAAGCCGTCAGCGGGATATCCGGTTTTTCGATTCGGCTGATCTTGTTCACCAGACCTGTCTCCTGAAGCCAGCGGAGCGCATCTTCCAGATCCCTTGCCCTGGCTCCGGATTTGACCTCCCCATACATGAATTTCGCGTTCTCGCGTGCCAATTGGAGCGGAATGGATTTCCAGAGCAGAAAAAGTTTGACGATATCCGGTTTGGGCGCGTGTTTCGAAAAATCCAGTTCGTATGATTTGATGATCTCATCCTGGATTTTTTCAGCAGCTTCGATATCCTGCGAGGAGATAAACGAGTTCAGAACTTCCGGCATGCCGCCCAATACCAGATAGAGCCTGAAATGTTTGTCAAATTCATCGGCAACAGCGAGAGAAAGCGGTTCCGCTTTTTGAATCGAATTTACATATTCGGCCAGCTGAGGCGCCGCGGCGGCGAGATATTCGTCAAACGAACATGGATCCAGTTCCAGAAAGTTCACTTTCCCCACCGGAAATCCGGCTTGTGCCGACAACGTGACGCCCAGCAATGAACCGGCGGATGCAATGACATATTCCGGCTTCTCTTCGCAAAAATATTTCAATGAGTTCAACGCACGCGGAGACGCTTGGATCTCATCAAAGATGATCAGCGTTTTTTCCGGTTCGATCTTCATCCCGGCCAGAAGTCCGAGTTCGAGAAGAATGCGGGAAGGAGAAATGTCTTTTTCAAAAACCGAAAACAGCCGTTCATTGCGTTCGAAGTTGAAATAAGCGACATTCTGAAAACAGCGTTTTCCGAATTCCTGAAGGAGCCAGGTTTTGCCGCATTGACGCACGCCGCGAAGGATCAGCGGCTTACGAGTGCCTGACTGTTTCCAATCCGCCAGTTTTTTCATCAGATTTCGTTCGATCACAACTGCCTCCGTATCAGGTTTTCTTCCTGTAATATATTATAAAAGCGGAAGAAATCAACAATGTATCTATGAAAAATGTGAATTTTTTTCACATTTCAGATATGTTTTATGTGCATCAAATAACAAAAAACGGATATTTTCGGAAAGCCGATCAAAAAAACGCACGGACCGTTGCCGATCCGTGCGTTTGAATTGCGACTCAGGTTGACCTGAGGGAATGACTTACATCATGCCGCCCATGCCGCCCATGCCGCCCATGCCGCCTTCCGGCATCGGAGCGGGTTTCTCCTTTTCCGGAATTTCGGTGATGAGGCATTCGGTGGTGAGGAGCAGACCGGAGATGGAGGCCGCGTTCTGCAGAGCGGAACGGGTGACCTTCTTCGGGTCGATGATGCCTTTGGCGAGCATGTCGACATATTCGCCGTTGGCGGCATCGAAACCTTTGTTGCCCTTCATGGAGAGGACTTCCTTGACGATCACGCTGCCTTCGTATCCGCCGTTGGCCGCGATGGTGCGCAAGGGTTCTTCAACCGCTTTGCGGATGATGTCGGCGCCGATGGCTTCGTCGCCGTCGAGTTTCAGGGAGTCGAGAGCCGGGACGGCGCGCAGCAGGGCCACGCCGCCGCCGGGGACGATACCTTCTTCGACCGCGGCGCGGGTGGCATGCAGAGCATCTTCCACGCGGGCTTTCTTTTCCTTCATTTCCACTTCGGTGGCGGCGCCGACCTTGATGACGGCGACACCGCCGGCCAGCTTGGCCAGACGTTCCTGCAGTTTTTCGCGGTCGTAATCGGAAGTGGTTTCTTCGATCTGCTTGCGGATCTGATTGATGCGTCCGAGGATGGCGGAATCTTTGCGGGCGCCGGCGCCTTCGACGATCGTGGTGTTTTCCTTGCCGACCGTGATGCGTTTGGCTTTGCCGAGCTTATCCAGACCGACGGATTCCAGTTTGATGCCGAGGTCTTCGGAGATGCAGGTGCCGCCCGTGAGGATGGCGATATCTTCGAGCATGGCTTTGCGGCGGTCGCCGAAGCCGGGAGCCTTGACGGCGCACACGTTCAGGATGCCGCGCATCTTGTTGATGACCAGGGTGGCCAGCGCTTCGCCTTCGACATCTTCGGCGATGATCAGCAGCGGCTTGCCGGTCTTGGCAACTGCCTGCAGCAGCGGGAGCAGGTCGTTCAGGTTGCTGATCTTCTTTTCGTTGATCAGGATGTAGGCATCTTCAAGAGTGACTTCCATCGTTTCGGCGTTGGTCACGAAATAGGGAGAAAGATAGCCTTTGTCGAACTGCATGCCTTCGACGACGTCGAGGGTGGTTTCGATAGTCTTGGCTTCTTCAACGGTGATCGTGCCGTCTTTGCCGACCTTTTCCATGGCATCGGCGATGATCTTGCCGATCTCGCTGTCGCCGTTGGCGGAAATGGTGGCGACCTGGGCGATCTGACCGAAGTCGGAGCTGACTTCCTTCTTCAGGGTGTCAAGCTTGGCAACGATGGCGTCGACGGCCTTGTCGATACCGCGTTTCAGGCTCATCGGATTGGCTCCGGCGGTGACGTTCTTGAGGCCTTCCTTGAAGATGGCTTCGGCCAGAACTGTAGCGGTCGTGGTGCCGTCGCCGGCGATGTCGGAAGTCTTGCTGGCGACTTCCTTGACCATCTGCGCGCCCATGTTCTGATAGGGGTTCTGCAGTTCGACTTCCTTGGCCACGCTGACACCGTCCTTGGTGATGGTGGGGGCGCCGAATTTCTTGTCGAGAACGACGTTGCGGCCTTTCGGTCCGAGGGTGGCTTTCACTGCGGCACTGAGCTGCTGGACGCCGGAAAGAAGCTGGCGACGGGCTTCGTCGCTGAACAAAAGTTGTTTTGCTGCCATGATAAAAAATCTCCTGTTAATGCGTTAATGGATTAGTCGATCACCGCGAGGATATCGCTGGAGCTGAGGATCTTGTAGTCCTTGCCGTCGTATTTGACATCGGTGCCGCCGTATTTGCTGGTGAGGACGACATCGCCGACCTTGACGTCGAACGGAACTTTCTTGCCGTTGTCGTCAATTTTGCCGGTTCCGAGGGCGATCACGACCGCTTCCTGCGGTTTTTCCTTGGCGGTATCCGGAATCACGATTCCGCCCTTGATCTGTTCGGCTTCCTGTTTCTGCTCGACGAGAACTCTGTCGCCGAGGGGACGAATGTTGATTTTCTTTGCCATTTTCCCTTTTCTCCTTGTGTTTATATTGGGGTTTATAAGGCGTTTCTGCGGGAAACCCCGTCCGGCGGAACCGGACGGAGCACTGTTCAATTATTGTTTGTCGTCATCCACGACTTCGGCATCGACCACATCGCCGTCTTTGGCCTGGCCGGGCTGGGCTCCGGGCTGCGGGCCTGCGCCTGCGCCGGGAGCGCCCTGGGCGCCCTGCTGCTGATAGACGCTCTGGCCGATCTTCATGAGCAGTTCTTCGAGCTGCTGCATGGTGGATTTCATGGCCTCGGTGTCATTGGCCTCGATCTGCTTCTTGAGCTGGTCGATCTTTTCCTGGACCGGCTGCTTGACGTCGGCCGGGACCTTGTCACCGAGATCCTTGAGCTGTTTTTCCGTCTGATAGACCATCGAATCGGCGCGGTTCTTGACCTCGATCTTCTCCTTGGCGGCCTTGTCTTCGGCTTCATGCGCCTTGGCGTCGTCGACCATGCGTTTGATCTCCTGTTCGGAAAGGCCGCTGCCGGCGGTGATGGTGATCTTCTGTTCCTTGCCGGTGCCCATATCCTTGGCGGTGACGTTCAGAATACCGTTGGCATCGATATCGAAAGTCACTTCGATCTGCGGGATACCGCGCGGGGCAGGGGCGATGCCGTCCAGACGGAAGCGTCCGATGGATTTGTTGTCGGCCGCCATGTTGCGTTCGCCCTGGAGCACGTGGATGTCAACCGAAGGCTGATTGTCGGCCGCGGTGGAGAACACTTCGCTCTTGCGGGTCGGGATCGTGGTGTTGCGTTCGATCAGACGGGTGGTGACGCCGCCGAGGGTTTCGATACCGAGCGACAGCGGAGTGACGTCCAGCAGGACCACGTCGTTGACCTGACCGCCGAGCACGCCGCCCTGGATGGCCGCGCCGGCCGCCACGACTTCGTCGGGGTTCACGCCCTTGTTCGGTTCCTTGCCGAAGATGCTGGCGGCTTTCTGCTGGATGCGGGGCATACGGGTCATGCCGCCGACCAGGATCACTTCATTGATGCCGCTCTTGCTGAGCCCGGAGTCCTTGACGCAGATCTCGCACGGATTGACCGAGCGTTCGATCAGCGGATCGGTGAGCTGTTCGAGCTGGGCGCGGGACAGGGTCTTCTGCAGATGCAGCGGGCCGCTCTGGTTCATGGTGATGAACGGCAGATTGATTTCCGAACTGGCCGCGGAGGACAGTTCGATCTTGGCCTTTTCGCCGGCCTCTTTCAAGCGCTGCAGAGCCTGCGGATCATTGCGGAGGTCGACTCCGTTTTCCTTTTTGAATTCTTCGGCCAGCCAGTCGATCACCGCACGGTCGAGGTCATCGCCGCCCAGGTGGGTGTCGCCGTTCGTGGCTTTCACTTCGAACACGCCGTCGCCGATTTCCAGAATGGAGCAGTCGAAGGTGCCGCCGCCGAAGTCATACACGGCGATGGTTTCATCTTTCTTCTTGTCCAGTCCGTAAGCCAGGGATGCGGCAGTCGGTTCGTTGATGATCCGTTTCACTTCCAGACCGGCGATGCGGCCGGCGTCTTTGGTGGCCTGACGCTGGGTGTCATTGAAGTAAGCCGGCACGGTGATGACCGCTTCGGTGATCTTCTCGCCCAGATAGGCTTCGGCATCGGTTTTGAGTTTCTGCAGAATCATCGCGGAGATTTCCTGCGGAGTGTAGGTCTTGTCCGCGATCTTGATGCAGGCATCGCCGTTGCGGCCTTCCACCACTTCATACGGGACACGCTTGATTTCCGCCTGCACTTCGGCATCGGAGTATTTGCGGCCCATGAAACGTTTGATGGAGAAAACGGTGTTTTTCGGATTGGTGACGGCCTGACGTTTGGCGGTCTGACCGACCAGACGTTCGCCGGTTTTGGTGAATGCAACCACCGAAGGCGTGGTATTGGCGCCTTCCGCGTTCGGAATTACTTTGAAAGAGGTTCCTTCCATCACGGCCATGCAGCTGTTGGTGGTGCCCAGATCGATTCCCAGAATTTTTCCCATAATTTCAGTTCCTTTCCTGATGATTAAGGTTTTTGTCTCAAAAAATACGCCTTGTCATAAGCATTCCGCATGCCAATTTTTCGGAAATTGCAGAAGATACCTGATTTCAATCAGTTATAAATAAAGCAGTATTTTTCAGACGCAGAAAAATCAGCCTTTGGCACAGAAAAAAGCTGTCACACTGTGACACAATGACACACCTGGCAGGATGACTGAGACAAAGGAAAAATAAGAAAACTAAGAATACTGGGAATACTGAATGCTGAAAACCACAGGCTTCTTAGTATTCTTAGTTTTCCCAGTTTTCCCAGTCTGCGAATGCCGGCATTCACAGCATGAAAAACGGCGGCGTGTCGAAGTCGAAACTGCGCCATTCGTCCTCTTCATAAAAAACCTTCATCAGGAACAACCCGCAGGCCGGGGCGGTGTCCTTCGCCATGGAACGGTCTTTCGAAGCGAGCATTTCCGCCACCCGCTGCGGCTGCATCCGTCCGCGTCCGACTTCCAGTAAAGCTCCGGTCATGCTGCGGACCATCTTGTAAAGGAAACCGTTGCCGACGAAACAGAGACACACCAGCGGTCCGAAAGTCTTCACATCCAGACGGTACATGGTGCGGACGTGATCCTTTTCCGGGACCAGTTCGATCGTGAAGGCGGAAAAGTCGTGGGTTCCTTCCAGGCTCTTCATGGCTTCCCGGACGGCGTCCAGCTGCATGAATTCCGGTTGATAATGGCTCCACCGGGAAGTGAACGGGTTCAGGTCGCCGGTATTGACCACATAGATATAGGCTTTGCCTTTGGCGGAAAAGCGGGCATTGAAATCGGGTGCGGCATAATCGACGCTCCGGATCCGGATGTCCGGCGGCAGCAGCCGGTTCAGCGCTTTCTTGATCTTCCAGTCCGGAATATACGGACTTTCCGGTGCTTCGAACGATACCGCCATCCCCTGCGCATGAACTCCGCTGTCCGTGCGGCTGCTCCCCTGGATCTTCACCCGTTCGGTATTGAAGAGCCGGGACAGTTTTGCCTCGACGACCTCCTGGACCGTGATGCCGTTGGGCTGGCGCTGCCAGCCGTGGTAGGCGGTGCCGTCGAAACTTAGTTCCATGCGGAAATTGCGGATTGGACGTTCGTCTTTCATTCGATCGGCATTTCCAGCTGGTGATGTGCCAGCGCGGTGTGGATCGCGCCGTGCTTGGTGAGTTCGCTGCGGTAGAGCGTGATCTCCGGTGCGAACGGCTCCGGCAGTTTCGGCATTTCATCCGCCCAGGTCTTGAGCCGCTTGAGGTCCAGAAAACGCGGCGGCCGCTGGAATCTTGCCAAGGTGATATGCGCCTTGAATCTGCGTTCCTCCGCCGGCAGTCCCAGGATCTCCGATACGATGGCATCCGTCTTTTCCTTGAGCTCTTCCATCGCGTGGGAACACTGCATGCGCAGATGCAGACTCGAAGCGCGCCGTTCATTCGGATTGAACCCGTAACCCAAGGTGGTGAACCGCACCATGCGCTGTTCGGCATAGCCATGCTCGAAGGCTTCGATCAGCGGTTCGATCTTATCGGATGCGGTGTCCCCGATGAACCGGATGGTCAGGTGCAGTTCTTTCGCGTCATACCACCGCCAGAACGGAAGTTCTTTTTCATATTGGACGATCGCCCGTCCGAGTTCGGACGGCACGTGCAGGGCTATGAACAGCCGCTGCGGTTCATTCTGATTTTTCATTTTCATAGTTCCCTGATCCTTCGTGTGTGGTTCCTGACGTCAAAAAGTCGGTATATATAGAGCGCAGTGCAGAATATGAGCGCGCAGACCGGAGCTCCCATCGACCAGACCGGCTCCGGCAGGATGGTTTCGGACGAAGAAACGAAAACAAACTGGCCGATCACGATCAGCAGCCAGCCGACCGTCAGTCCCTGTTTTTTGTCCGCCTTTCTCAGAAATGAATTATCCGCCAGTTTGACGATGCCGGTGAGGGTGCAGAAACAGCCCAGCAGGACCGATGCCGGAGCCTGAACGAAAAACAGGAGAACCAGCAGAAAGCCGATCCCGAACTGGCTGAATATATGGAAAAAAAGCAGGGAAGGGCGCTCCTGCGTGTAACGTCCGATCAGTCCGCCGATATTCCAGATCATCTGCATGACGCATGACACCGCGGCATAAATGCTCAGCTGGATCATCACCATTCCCTGCGGGGACACCCCCGCCGCGCAGTGTGGTACCTGCCTGTCGCAGAAAAACACCACTGTCAGCAGCAGAACCGAAATTTCTATCGCATAGGGAAATCGTTTCAGAATCAGATGGTCTGTCTGCAAATCATTGAGCAGGCGTGAACGGACCAGTCCGGCCAGCAGCACGACTCCCAGCACGATCAGGATCTGCGGCAGAAGCTTCGGTCCGGCCAGCCAGGCCGCCAGCAGCCCCCCGACGCCCCAAGCCTGCGCTGCGTATTCTTCCCAGGACAGAAAATGAACTTCCGTCCGGCGGGCATTGGCTCTGGAGAGTATTTTTTTGCGGATCGCCTTGCGGTTGTCGATCACCAGATACAGCACATACATGCTTAACGTGACGATCCACGGACTGCAGATCGGCGGCATGATCCAGCAGGTCGCCAGGGAACTGAGTCCCAGAATGATCAGCGAACTGTTCCTCACCTTCGGCAATAACGGACGGATGATCTGCGATACCAGCAGTTCCAGAAAAATATAGGCAGACACTATGCCCCAGTCGGTTCGGACGAAATGGTCTTTGAACAGCTGACCGATCCCGTAGATCAGTGAGGCCAGCACGAGCGCATGCAGCCCGCCGGCCAGATATTCCCGGAGCTGGCCCGGGGTCGGCAGAAAAAGTCCCGCCAGCGGCACGATCACCAGCAGCGGTGTCCATTCGAGCGCCAGCCACAGCTGATAACCTTCCTGAAAAATCAGAATGCCGGCCAAAAGGAGCCCCGCCAGAATAACACCTGCCGTCAGCCGCTGCAGCGGATCCGCTTTGCCCGGCCGGTCATCCAGCAGCGGAAACGGCGGCCGCCCTTCCGCCGGGCAGGCAAACCAGATTGCCCATGCCGTCAGGACCACCAGCCCGGTCCCGATCGCCGCCGCACAGGGCATTTTCAGCAATATAAAAATCGAAAACATATAAAACGGAAAGCCGCAGAACAGCAGAATATCCTGCCGGTGCGATTCCCGGCCCAGTTCCAGTCCTGCCCGCAGGATCGCTCCCAGTGACAGTACCGCAACGGTCAGCCAGATCTCAC
Source organism: Lentisphaerota bacterium (assembly GCA_015061565.1). GTDB lineage: Bacteria > Verrucomicrobiota > Lentisphaeria > Victivallales > UBA1829 > SIG94. The sequence goes on along the minus strand of SUWI01000099.1, from coordinate 9,669 downwards.
GCGGCAAATCATAGAACAGACTCAGCTGCATCCGTTTCGACAGATAGGTCTGTCCCAGTGCCGTATCCAGTGCCTGTCCCCAGATCACCAGCTCCAGCGGCACCAGCACTGAAAAAAACAGTATATACAATATGCTTCTCAAGTATGACACTTCATCTGCCTCGTTTCACCCGGGTCCACCTGATCCGGTGAACCTGTAAAATAGCATGGTTTTCCTGTTTTGTCAAGATTTTCATCCCGTTACCGACGGCCCCGGTCATACCCGGATGCCCAGCAGCCTTTCGGCATTCTTCCAGAAAATCTTTTCGTTGTCTTCCTCCGAAAGTCCCATGGACAGGACCTCTTTGACTGCCTGACGCTGCGTGTCGCCGGGATAATCGCTGGCGAACAGCACCCGGTCGGTCCCGTGCGCCTCCACCAGACGGCGGGCCTTCTCCGGCCCCATGAACCGGATCGAACTGGACGTGTCCAGCCAGACTTCCTGTCCCACCAGATATTCCATGGCGCGGTCCCATTCGGAATAACCGCCCAGATGGGCCGCGATCAGTTTCAGTTCCGGATATCTCTTATGCACGTTCAGCAGCCGTTCCGGCTTGGAATACTGCGTCCGCCTGTCGCCCGTGTGGAACAGCAGGGGCATCGTGTCTCCCACCGCTTCGTAGATCTTGTCCATGCACGGATCGTCGATGTTGAACTGTTGAAAATCCGGATGGAATTTCAGTCCCCGCAGTCCCAGCTCGCGGATCCGCCGGATCTCACCCTCACAATCCGGGAAATCCGGATGCAGCGTCCCGAACGCGATCAGCAGTTCCGGATACTCCTGCTGCAGCCGGCTCACAAAATTATTGATCGGGATCACCTGCGACGGTTTGGTCGCGGAGGAAAAGATCACACTCCGGCTGATCCCGGCCTGCCGCAGATTCCGGAGCAGGTCGTCAAGTTCGCCCGTCCCGTTCCAGCGCGACCCGTAAAACGTTTCCAGCGCATCGATCACTTTCTCCGCCACTCCGGGGGGAAAGATATGGGAATGCATATCGATGATTTTCATGTCGGCCCCCCGTTTACCTGACTTTGAACACTGCCCCGTCGGACGATTCATAAATGGTCTTCCAGCCAAGACTTTTCAGAAAATCGACGAATTTTTCACGCTTGGCCAGCAGCACGGCATAATCGGCCCCCGTGCCGGCGAGAAACCGGCGCGGCGTCAGTTCACGCTGATTCAGCAGCAGCTGTTCGATCCGTCGGGTCCGTTTGGGATCGGCCGCCACCGAAAATTCCGGATCCATACCCCACAGAAACACCTGCTTGCGGTTGGCATGGAAAAGCGAGGGAAAATCGCCCCAGCTCAGATTGACCACCAGCGCGCGTTCCGGCAGATTGCGTTCCATCCACTGACCGATCCCCTTCGTTTCCGGCGTTATCCCTTCCGCATAACTGATGTTCATGGCCGCCGCCGCTCCCGCCGGCAGAAAGGCCGCCAGCGTCAGGATTAGACAGAATCTCTTCGGCCGGTCCGTCCCCGGCAGAAAGATTTTTTCGCGCAGCGCCAGGCTCCAGACCAGCGCCCCGAAAAGTCCCGTGAACGGGCCCGCGTATTCGATCGTGCGCAGCACCAGGAAGGTCCCCCCCGTGAAAATCAGCGACAATCCGCCGACGGCATAAAAATACGGCGGCAGGTTTTTCCAGCCCAAACGCGCGATCAGCCTGGCAAAAATCAGAAAATTGAAATAGGCGAAAATATACATCGGCAGCGCGTTCCGGTTCCAGATCACTCCCGGCGACATCATTTCCACCGGCGGCATCAGCGTGCCCGTCCGCGCCCCTTCCGACAGCAGCGGCCCGAACAGCGCATCGATCGATTGGACTTTCCAGATGATGAACGAATTGGGAAATTGCGGATGGATCAGCAGTCCCAGAAAAACTCCTGCTACCGCACCCGCGGCCGGCAGCAGACTTTTCCAGCCGTTGGCCGGAAGATCCGCCAGCGCAAAAAACAGCACCGGGATCACAATGAACTGCGGATTGGAATAACTCCACGTGTAGATCAGCGCGATCGTCAGCGCCCAGCCCGTTTTCCAGCGCAGACTTCCCCGCGCCAGCAATCCGCACAACACCAGCATCAGCGTCAGGGAAAATACGTGCGGACGCAGCATCAACACCCGGAACATCACGTTCGGCGCGGACATCAGCGCCAGCATGGTCATCGGCAGATACAGCGGCGGCGACACTCCCAACCGTTTCATCGCAAACAGCAGCGACAGGATCAGCAGGGTTATGAAGACGAAGGCCGGAAAATGGAACGGCGCATGGAGCACCGGCACAAAAATCTTCTGGAGTCTCACCAGTCCGCAGAGCATGAAATGATACAGCAGTTCCTTGTCGGCAAAGTGGTCCCGCCACACCGATAATTCCAGAGCGGGAAACTTTTTGGCTGTGAACACTGCCGGTCCGCGTTCCGCCATCGCTATGTGGTAATACGCATCGTTCGCTGTTTCCCCGTCCGGCATCCCTTCCACCCGCACAAACACCAGCCACAGCATCGGTATGACGAATGCCAGAATCAGGAACATCCGCTCATGCTGCGAAGTGAGGAATCCGCCGTCGCCGTTCATGGAGCGGTCTTTCCCGCAGCCGGTTTCTTCGGCGGGCTGTAAGGCCGCGCGGTTTCTTTTTCGATCTGCGATAATTTATCCAGCAGCTGCTTGGGCGTCGCCCGGGTCATCCCGACGTGTTTCACCAGCATGGTGCCGAATTTCGGTTCCACCACCACGACCGCCGGAAAACGGTGGATCCCGTAACGGGCGGCCAGACGCTTGTTGCGGTCTTCCTTCTCCTGTCCCAGACGCGTGTATTTTGGAAAATCCGCATTGTAGAGCACATACTTTTTCGAGGCCAGTATCTGAAATTCCCTGGTATGGAACAGATCGCGGCTCAGGATCCGGCCGTCTTCGCACCAGTCCGATCCGCTGAAAAAAATCAGGATCTTCTTGTTCTGTTTGATCGCCTGATTTTTCGCAGAGCGGTAGGAATCCGCCCATTCCGCGGCCCGGATCATTCCGGCCAGGCCGAACAGAATCAGAAAAAACAACCGTGCCATCATAGTTTCTCCTCGTCTTTCCAATCCCGGTAGGGATATTCCAGCAGGTGCGAATTATAAAAACGGAATTCGCTGGTGACCTCGCGTCCGAGCCACTCCGGCCGTTCGAACGGTTCATCCGGCGATCCCAGCTCGATCTCCGCCAGGATCAGTCCGGCATTCCGTCCCAGAAATTCATCGATTTCCCACACCCGGTTTCCTGCCGGAATGCGGTAACGGTATTTTTCGATCTGATCTTTCCCGCAGAAATCATCCAGAAGGTTTTTCGCATCCCCGACCGGGATCGCATATTCGAACTCTTTCCGCGAACAACCGCTGACCGGTCCCTTCAGCGTCAGAAATGCCCGGTCGTCGGCCAGCCGGACCCGGAAGGTCAGATTGGGATTGCCCTGAAAATGCGCATACGCCTGACGGAGCAGACTGCAGGAAACCGCGCTCTTCCGCCAGTTGTCGTTCCGGAGCAGGAACTTGCGTTCGATCTCCATCCCCATACGGTCACCCGTCAGGTCGTAAAGGTTTCGACTGGAACGCGGACCAGCAGCAGATCTTCCACTTCGCCTTTCAGGAAAACTGCGAATTTTTCGATTTTGTCCGCCTGGTCCACGATTTCGATCAGCACCGGACGTGACAGATGAAAATTGAAGAATTCCGGAGCCACGATCGGCTCGTTGGCAAAGAATCCCCCCAGTCCGCGGAAGACCGAGGCCCCCGCCATACCCATCTCGCACGACTTCCGCACGATCCATTCGCCGACCGGCAGACCGTCTTTGTAATCATTGTCCGCCGCATAGATCTTCAGCAGGACCGCCTGATTTTCGAAAACCGTTCCCATTCTTCTGATCCCTTTCGCCTTACAGTGATTCGCGGTCCGCCGCCCATTTCACGATGTCTTTCACCACGCCCGGTTTTTCGGACATGATATCTTCCGCAAATTTCTTGAAATAGGCTTCGAACGCAGTCTGGAAGATGTTCAGCGAAATGACCCGTTCTTCGAACCGGGTATTGACTTCCATCGATTCGGTTTCCGGCAGGGAAAGCCCCGAGAACGTGAAATTGTCCGCATCGAACGAGAAGGTCCATTTTTCCGCGTCCCCGCGCGCCATCAGGATTTTGGCCTTGCGCAGTTTTTTGCCGACCGCCAGCGCCGCTTTCGCTTCGGCGGACATCTGCGGACAGCCTTTTTTCACCGTGCTCTCCGAGGCGCCCGGCGTATCGTCGCCGTTGATGGCAAACGTCAGCGGTCCTTCGACGATCAGGTTGAAATTGCCCAGGTCACCCACTTTCAGCAGACCTTCATGCATTTCGGAAAAATACCACAGCCAGGTCAGGAAATCGCGGCCCGGCGTCGGCTCTTCGCTCGGACGGCCGTTGAATGACACATCCGGCAGGTCGATTTCGCTTTTCTTGAAAAACTTCATCATCAGTTCCCGGATGTTCACCGGGATCGGTTCGATCTCCATCGCCCGCAGAAATTCCGCCACGATCAGGTCGAACGCCTTGAGCGAGGATGAACCCACATACAGCAGATTGTTCGCCATATCCACCACCAGCGGGATCGCGCTGATGGTCGGCGGCATTTTCATCAGGTTCCGTTCGATCGCATCTTCCTTGATCCGTTTCTTTTCCTTTTTCGGCACCACGATCGTATCGTTGGCCTGCATGTAGGCCAGCTCTTCCCTGCGGCAGATCGCGTTCAGCAGCTGCGACGGGATCTTCCGTTCCGCTTTCCGCAGATTGACATATAAATGACCGCCGAAAATTGCGGTGTTCTCATTGATCTCATTTTCCAGCAGATGGCGTCCGCTGACCCAGCCGATGGCGGGTTCGTCTTTCACGTCGTCCAGCTTGCCGGCACTGTATTTCTGCAAACGATTCAGAAAATCTTTCGGCATTCTGCCGGTCAGGGTGCAGGGGATCAGTGCGGTGGTTCCACTTTCGAAAGCCATATTCTTCTACTCCTCAAATTCAGTGTTTCGGGTTATTCTATGCTAATATAATCCGCGCGGGACTGCTTTGCAAGTTCCGCTCAAAAAAATCTCGCCCTTTTCATACCATTGTCAGGCACAGGCGCAGCTTCGCTTCAGAGTTTCTTTTCCCGCAGATCTTTCGCGGTCGCGTCCGGGTCCACCCGGTATTCCTTGAGACATGCACGCACCGTCGGAATCGTGAGCGGGATCATCAGGAACATCAGTATCGCCGCCGCCAGGAAAATGCCCCGCACTCCGAAATAGAAGGCGATCCCGGCGCTCATGAAGGAACACACGATGCCGCCAGCGGTATTGACGCTGCCGGACCAGCCGAAGAAGGTTCCTTTCAGTTCCGGCGGCGTGACCTTGGTCAGCATCACCTGCAGCACGGGCTGGAGTCCTCCCGCCGCCAGATAGGTGAAGAACCGCGCAATGATCAGGATCCAGATCCCCCCGAGACAGCTGATATGGAACGAACCGATGGTGATATTGACCGGAATATCCTTCGCAAGCGCCTGGACCGCGGTCGCGATCCCGCTGAACAGCAGGATCGGGATCAGCAGTTTTCGCGGCGGCATCCGGTCGCAGAGATGTCCGATGAGAATGCCCGAGATCACGCCTCCCAGCGCCGCTGCGGCGCTGATGATCCCCGTGAAGAATGCCGCTCCGTCGTCTCCATGCACCACGCGGACCTGTTCCGCCAGGAACGGCTGTTCGATCCGGCGCGAGATCCCCATCAGCAGGAACATCACCAGCAGCCAGATCACCGCCGGCGTCGCCAGTTCGCGGAATTTATATTTCGGTGCGTCCTTTTTCCCTTTCGAATCCGTCCGGACCGGGCGCACGAAATTTTCCCGGACGAAAATATGGACCAGCAGTCCGCTGATGAGATAGATGAAGCCGCAGGTCAGGAATGCGATTTTGTAATTGTCATGCGTGTAATGCACGATGAGACCGCCCGCCAGGTAGCCCAGCATGTTCCCGCTCCAGGTGGAGGTGCTCAGGGTCCCCAGCACGAAACCGTGCTTGTCGCTCGGGGTGGTGCTGACCAGCAGGGTCTGGGCCGGATTGACCGTGCCCGAGAAGAACGAGCAGAAGAACCGGATCGTGATCAGCACCCACACGTTCGGCGCGAACGCCAGCAGCGGATAGAAGATCGCCGCTCCGTAACTGGCACGCAGCAGCATGATCTTGCGTCCGAAACGGTCCGCCAGGATCCCCCAGACCGTCGTCGCCACACAGAGACTGATCATCCCTGCAAAATAATAGGCGGAAACAAACACTCCGCGGACGCTGTCGTCCGTGATATGCAGTGTATTGCGCATCAGCAGCGGTATGAACGGCATGCAGCATCCGAACCCCACCATCGCCAGAAACTGCGAAATTCCTATGAATACCAGATTTTTCTTCCAGTTGACCGCCAGTCCGGGAGTCGCTTCCATTTCCTCTGATTTCTCCTGCTTTTCAGTAATTCATAATCCGGTAATATATCCCGAAAAACGGAAAACTCAAATTCTGTTCGGATATTTGATCGCGATTATGATGCCCTGCTGCAATCGGTCTGTGGAACTGTGGGTGGTAAAACAACGACCCGGTGATCTCGCGTCATGCCGCAGTCTCCCGCGTTGTCCGACCTGTCCGACCCGTCCGACTCGTCCGACAAAAGTCCGCGGCAACCCCGGTATCGTATGCCATGCCGCTGTTTTCCGATTACGTCCTGCTCACTTGCCCTTTTACCATTTCATGTCCAGAATGAAATCTTTCGAGGCGCCCGGCTCCAGGGAAAGGGTCCGGTACACCGGTTCCACCGTCGAAAACGTTCCCGCATCCCAGAAGATCACTCCGTAAGCCGATGCGCCGCCCATGGATACGGTCAGATCCGGATAACCCTGACGGCGAAGCGTGAACTCCTGCGTCTTGGCGTTCAGGAAACTCCCCGCCCGGTATGCTTTGTCGATCTCCGCATCCGCCGCGCCGAAACGCAGGATCTTCAGCGACTGGTTCCGCTCAAAATGAACTCCGCCGAAATCCGCCAGACCGTCGGACACCGCCAGATGGGACGGCACATTGTGATAGCGGAAAGCAAATTTCCGGGGAATGAATGCATGGTTGATCAGCGTGGTCTTCATACTGACACCATCCGGCCTGAAAAGATATTTTTTGACGATCTTGAGCTGGTCCAGCGTCGGTCTTTCCAGACCGGTGATGGAATGCGAAAGTTCCACTTCGATCCCCTGCGCGGTCTTTCTGATGCCTTTGATCAGATAGCCCTTTCCCACCTGATGCGACACCGGCCGCGGCGACCAGAATCCCACCATTCCGAAGCCGAAATCGTGGACCAGCTCTTTGCCCTCGATCTTCATGGAAGTGAGCGAACCGCCTTTCGCCGGGTCCAGCAGAATTCTTCCTGCGGGGAATGAGATTTCCAGATGATCCTGTCCTTTTTCCTGCACTGCCTTAAGCGTCACAGAATTACTGCTGACTTCTTTTACCGCCTTGAAATCGTTGATTGGATCATTGTCCCGCATTTCCGCCTCGATTTTTGCGGCAAACTCTTTTTCCCAGCCGACGGCTTTCCGGATCGCGGGCAGTCGTTTCTCCATTTCCGAACGCATGGTATTCTGCGAAATCACTTTGCCATGGACCGCACTGCCAGGACGGATCCGGAAGAAATTCCAGCGTAATGCCCCGGCATGGACCAGAATGCCTTTGCCCAGTTCCGCACCGCTGAACACGCCCGGCGAATAACCTTCCGATGAATCGACCGTATACTGCTGTTTCCCATCAAGCCCGGAGATCTTCATGACTGCGAAAAGTTCCCCTTTCTGCCAGAAATTGCCCAGTGCCGCCGCGATTTCATTGTCCTTGCGGAAAGCGCGATACTGATAGATTTCCCGGTTGGCAATGGAAGGCAGGGCATGTTTCCAGCCGGCGGCGATCAGCGGCCGGGGCAGCGGCGTGACAGGCTCAAAAACGACCTGATCCGTTTCGCTCCCCTTCAGCACGATTTCCTCATGCTCCGCGATCGCTTTATTGGCTTTGGCATACGCGTTCCAGTAACGGTGGTCGTATCCCTTCGGAAAGAAATAACCGATCACGCCTTCCCAGCGGTTGACGAAATAACACAGGACTTCAAATGCAAATGCTTCCGGCTCCGTCACCCAGGTGCCGCACTGGAAACTGTTCGGCATGGCAAGCAGTTTCGGCCGTCGGGCGGGGTCTTTGATCCGGCTGCGCAGGAATGCTTTGTTTTCTTCTCCGGCGGCGTAGGTCACCAGATGGATCCCCGGTTGGTATTGATATTTCTGGGTCATGTTCGAGTAGATATACGGTCCCCAGGCATTGATCCAGGGCAGATCCATCATATAATCCTGCGCGGAATACTGCGAGGCGCCGCGCATTCCCTTTTCCGTGAAATAGGCCTCATCCACTTCCGGAATGAAATGGGAGTCCTTGCCCGCTTTGCGGCCGATGGCGTTGATGTCCTGTTCCAGCGTCGCGCAGAGCATCCCGTGCTGACGGCTGCGGAACCGGATCCAGTCCGCTTTGTAATTGTCGATGATTTTTTTCGGCCAGCGCGCCCGGATATCTTCGGCTTTCGCCTTCCCCTTCATATACTCCGCGAATTCTTCCCGGCAGCGCTCGCAGAAGCACCCCTTGAAATCCAGATAATACGGTTCCCAGTTCGGCATGAAATGATCTATGGAATCCTGGACCGTCAGGATATTTTCCAGCATTTTCAGCACTTCGGTCCGGTAGAATTTCCCCCGTTTGTAAACTTCAACCGGGCAGGTGTAATAATTTTTGCCGCGCATGAACGGCTTGCCGTCCACGGTCCGGAAATAACTTTCCTCCGTCCGGTTTTTCGGGCCGCCGATCCGGAAACCGTTGGAGAGGTAATAATTTTCTCCGTAGCGGATGATCCCCGCCTTTTTTGCCGCTTTTTTCAAGGCTGCGCCGCCTCCTGCGATGGCATTGATGCCGCTCCGGACCAGAAAATCCAGGTGCGGCCTGATCTGATCCTCCGTGCGGTCGAATTCATAGACCATGGACGGTCCGCTGATGAAATATTCCGGCCGTTTCCCCTGCAATGGTTCGATCACCTTCAGATTGAGCGTCCGGGGAGTTCCCTTCCATTCCCCGTCGGAGAGTTGATACGTCAGCGCATAGAGTTTGTCCGAGGCCGGATGATCCGGGATCACCGTTATCGACGGGCTGTTCCACATGTAGATCCCTTCGGCCGGGATGAAGCCGCGGAAAGCCTGTATCCCGCATACGACACTTGTGGTCCCGTCCGGATTGACGGTGCTTTTTACCGGGCGGCACAGGCGGTGCGCACTGTGGAACTTGAACCCCGCGGGAATCCTCAGCGTCAAGGTCAGGTCCTTGAACTTGTTTCGCTGTTCGTTCTGCATTTCGAAGACGATGACGCCGGGCTGTTTCTCTCCGATGCAGTAAGTGTTGTCCAGAAAACTCCACGGCGACACGAATACATTCACTTTTTCGGAAACCGGAATTTTCGTGAGTGCGGCGTCATCCAGATAAATTTTTCCCTGTCCGTAAAGGGTGAAACTGATCCCCAGCCGCCGGGTATGCGGCGGCTGG
>SUWI01000098.1 GCA_015061565.1 Lentisphaerota bacterium | reverse complement strand
CGCTTCTCCTGCCGTCATCGAAGAACTCAAGACCGTCATTGCACGTTCCAAAAAACAATATGAACTTGAGAAAGTTCCTGTCATCTACTGCAAAAAATGCCAGGCTGCCAAAAAGCCGGCTATGAATTGTCCCGACTGCCGCAAGATCTCCCAGAGCCCCTCGCTCGACAAACCTTACAAACAGATCACTGTGCAGACCCTTGGACAGCTCAAGGAATTCCGCGGCAAGGTCGGCACTTACAATACCATCTACGGACAGATGCTGGTTCCGATCGCCATGCGTGAAATGCTCCCCATCGGCGTCACGGGCATCTTCTGCGCCATCATGATCTTCCTGATGGTCTCCACCGACACCACCTACATGCACTCCTGGGGAAGCATTCTGGTCCAGGACCTCGTTCTGCCGTTCCGGAAAACTCCGTTCACCCCGAAACAGCAGCTTACACTGCTCCGGATCTGCATTACTGCCGTCTGCATTTTCGCCTTCTTCTTCTCCCTGCTGTTCTCTCAGGTGGATTATATCCTGATGTTCTTCGCCATCACCGGCGCCATCTGGACCAGCGGCGCCGGACCGGTCATCGTGTTCGGCCTTTACTGGCGCCGCGGCACCACTGCCGGGGCTTTCGTTTCGCTCTTCGTCGGTTCTTTCATCGCCATCGCCGGCATCCTGCTGCAGAACAACTGGGCCGGGACCGTATACCCCTGGCTGGTTGAAATGGGCTGGGTCGAAACGGTCGGCAGTTTCCTTTCCGCCGCTTCCCGTCCCTTCAATCCTTATATCGTCTGGAACATGAATCCCAGCAAGTTCCCGATCAACTCTCAGGAGATCGCCTTCATCACCGGATTCCTTTCCGTTGGCTTGTATGTGCTCGTTTCCCTGCTCACTTGCAAGGAACCGTTCAATATCGAACGCATGCTCCACCGCGGCATTTACAGTGAATCCGGCAAACCCGTCGAAAAGACTCCGCTCAGCATCAGGATGATCGCCAAAAAACTCATCGGCATCGATGAGCAGTATACCACCGGCGACAAGATCCTCGCCTGGTCGGTCTTCATCTATTCTTTCGGCTACGGCACTCTGCTCACTTTCGTCACCGTGCTGGTCTGGAACGCCATTTCGCCCTGGCCGGACAGCTGGTGGGCCCATTACTTCTTCTGGACCCATATCATGGTCTCCGGCCTGATCGGCATTATCTCCACGGTCTGGTTCATGATCGGCGGTTCGATCGACCTTTACCGCCTCTTCCATGACCTGGACAAAAAACAGGCCAATATGCTGGATGACGGCCGCGTGATCGGACATGTTTCCGCCGCTGACCTGGCGGATGTCGAAAAAGCCGAAAAAGAAGCCGGCAAGCACAAATAAAGCCGTTTCCCCGGTTCGGTCCCGGCGGCGGACTTGATCCATACGCCACCGGACCGGAACGGAATCAGCAGAGAATCAATTTGACTGGCTGGGCGCTTAACAGACAACAGCCTTTTTATTGGGTCAGCACATCCAGCAGGGACAGATTCGTATGGTATCCCGGATCGGCATCCGATACCGCAGGAATGACATCGATGATTTTGCCCGTTTCATCGCGTGTCTGACAGCCGAATCCGTTCGGCTGCAGAAATCCCTGCACAAAGGCCTGGAAAGCCTGACCTGTGCGGAAAAGAATTTCATCCGCCCGGTCTGAAGGAAAAAGTTTTGCAGTTTCAATTCCGGCCCTTACCGTTTCCGGAAGACTCCACCACGGCATATCGCTGTTTATGACTTTGCGTTCCGTCAGATCGAAACCCTTGCAAATTCCTCCAGCTTCGGGATTGAATCCGAGGTCAAAAACATGAATAAACAAATCGGGGAGGATTTCCCGTGCATCATTGACAAGTTCATTTTTATGCCCGAGTTTCCGCAGAATGAGCAGACACTTTCCGGCAAGTCCGATAAACTCAAGCGCATGACCGGGATCGCAGAACAATACCTGGCCGTCATACCACGGTTTGCCGTTGGAATCAACGGATTCGATAAAATCCCAGGTGCGGCAAGCTTCATATTGTCCGCGGTTGATATGATTTTCAAAAATATACCGGATAAATGTTTCCGCTGAATTTTCCCAGTGTTTTTCATCCGGTTTCGCAGCGATCCAGTCGGCAAGCCCTCCGAGCGCGATCATACGGGGCCCCTGCGGAATTTTACCCGGGACAAAAGAGACTTTGTTTTTCGGATCGAAGCACTGTTGATCTGTATGAAAAACGCCGTGTCCGATCTCATCCAGAACGAACGAAAACAGGTTTTCCGCTTCCATTTCCAGCTCCGGGCGACCGAGAATCCGGGACGCGGAGAACAATCCCTTGCTGTAAAACAGGTCGCTGAAATTCGCATGATCGCTTTCCCGTGCGAAAAACGAACTTCCGTCCGGGTGCATGGCAAAGGGAAGCCGACCGTGATTTACTGCCCGCAGCCGTTCCATCGTTTCCGTGACGATCGAAAGCATGTCTTTCAGCCGGTCAGCCGTTTTTATTTCGCCGGATGCCTGAAAAAACAGGATGTGCTTTGCCAGACTTTCCAATCCGCGGCCCTGAATCCATGAATAAATACAGTTCTTTCGGCGGAACGGTTCATCGCTTTCATCATAATCCCTGCCGGAAACGACATGGAATTTCGTGTCGATGAAAGGATAATTTTTCCGGTTCCCCTCAAAACGCGAAAGAATCACTTCCGTTGAAGTGCGGAGGATTCGAGTGATCAGCTGATTCATAGTAATGTTCACTTTCCATGTTTGAAAGGGACGAGACGCGCATGACCTTGAACGGAAACAATGAATCGATCATTGTATTTGCAGCGGGGTCATCGCTGACGGAGTAATATATCATCGTTTATGAAAAATTGAAGCGAAAAAGTAAAAATTGTTCCAGAAAATCTCCCGGAAAGCTCTGGTGTCCGGATCGTTCGCAAAGTCAATGTCCGTCCGGAGCATTGATGCCGGGCGGTTTCCGATCGGAAAATCTTTCCCCTCCGCAGTTTCTTTCCAGAGTGTTTATCTTCATGGAAATGACGCAGAATAACAAAAAAATAAAAAATGATATTTTATAATTTGACAATTTCAATTTGAGTGATATATTATCTGTGAAGGAGCAATAAATGCTGAAGGCAAAACATCAACAACTGTTTGATATTCTCAAGGAGGAATTCCTGCGCGGCGAATGGCCGTGCGGAGAAAAGCTGCCGCGGCTGACCGTCCTTGCCGAAAAGTATTCCGTCAGCATCAATATCGTCTCCAAGGCCGTTGATCTCCTGAAAAATGCGGGAATGGTCGAGGCCAAAGTCGGCGACGGCATTTATTCCACTTTCAAGGTCCCGGTTTCCATCAACAGTTTACATTACGCGGGCGACCGTGTATACGGATATTACCGGGGTGCGAAACGGCTTCGCATTCTGGTGGAGGACCGCGAGGTATATCAGTGTGCTTTCTGGAATCGGTTTTTTCAGGATTTTTCTTCGGAGAATCCGGATATCGAAATCGACGTGAACTTCCATTCATGGGACGTCCGGGAGGGAAATACCCCGTATGAAGCCGTGATCGGCGGAACTGCGTTTCTGCGCAAACGAATTCAACTGGGGGAAAAAGGGCTTCCCATCAACTGGGTCAGAAGTTTCGTGCCGGATCTTTATCAGAACTGCATTTACGGAATGGCCGATTTCCCAGGCTTTCTGCCGTATGGATTCAGCTGTCCGGAGATGCTTGCCATCCCGGGAACTCCGGTGCCGGAACCGCGGGAGAACTTTCTGGATTATCTGGAGCGGCTGCCGGATTCCACGCTCGGTTATCTGGTCTGCAGCAGCCGTCAGCTTCTGGCCTGCATGGGGATCGATATGACGAGGATCGGGACGGATCTGTTTTCCTCCGCCGATGCCGAAGCGATGCTTTCCGTTTTTCAGCGTGCGAAGAAAATGTATGATGCCGGGCGGCTCCTGTGGCCCCACGGGAAGATCACCGATAAGGAACGGATGTTTGAACTGCTGAGAAACCGTCAGATTCAGGCGATGGAGATCCAGAGCAATGTGAGCCGGTGTTTTCCGGATGATCCGCAAATTCAGACGCTTCCTTATCCGCATGGAGAAAAACCGTGTGTTACCACTCATTTGGTCTTCATCAGTGAAAACACGCTGTATCCGGAAGAGTATCTGAGGGTGGTGAAGGCTCTGGTTTCCAGGGAAGTTCAGCAGAGAGGCGAATCGGAACGGATGTTTTATTCGATTCGGAAGGATGTTCCTTCCGGGGAATCGGAGCCGCTTCGCGAGGCGATTCAGGCCGGCGGGGTTCAAATGCCGGGTGATGATGCGGATATCCAGTCGGAAGCCTTTTACAATTTCCTGGGCTGGGAATTTTACTATTATCTGGAAGGCCGCAGGGGACCGGAAGTTATTGATTTGATAAACCGGAAGATCCGGTATTATTACGAACATATTAACCAAACAGAGGAGAACGGGAAATGACATTGAAAAAAGATTGGGCTCGCTGTATCGTGAGGAGCAGGTTCTGTTTTACATTGATAGAGTTGCTTATTGTTATTGCGATCATTGCAATTCTTGCCGCGATGCTGCTGCCTGCACTCCAGAAAGTAAAGAAACAGGCGCAATCGGTCGCTTGCGTCAACGGCATGAAGCAGATCGGCATGGTTGAAGTCCAATACAGCGATAATTTTAACGGCTACCTCATTCCGCATTTGTTTTGGAACTCCGGTTCTGCGGCTGGGAAAAAATGGTTTTTTGTCATGGGTGACCCGGATACCCAGTATGATAAGGATCGAAGTGCCTGCGGCTGGAAGCTTTTTCCAAAGGATATGATGTACTGTCCGCTCAATTCTGTGGAAGACGGGCCAGCTTCCGGAGAGTCCAAATACAGGGGGCATTACAGGGGATTCCGTCAATGCAACTCGAGATTCAGGTCTTTGCTTGCTACGAATGGACTTTACCAGATCGCCAAGATCCACCAGATAAAGAAACCGAGCCAGAAAATCACCTTCATGGAAGGGTTTTCAACCGGTGGTTACAACTATACGGATCTTACCTATGCCAGCTTCCTGCAGTATCGGCATAACAGACGCTGTACCCTTGTTTTCCTTGATTATCACGTCAGCCTGTGCAAGGAATCCGAAATTACCGACTCGAAAAATTTTTATCCGTGATTTCCAGTTCGGCTTCTGCCGATGGGACAGACAGGAATTTTCGTGTTTATGAAAGAAGTGATGCAATATTTACCCGCCGGAACCGTGCGGCTTCACGGGGTCATGGGAGAACGCCTGGAACAGATTCTCCGCAACCGTCTGCTCAAAATCAATTTCCGTCATCTGGTCGATCCGTTCCGTTTCAGAAATGAGACCGACGGGAAATGGCGGTGCGAGTTCTGGGGAAAAATCGTTATTTCCGCTGCGGACACCTATGTTTTGCTGCCGGATCCGGAATTGAAGCGGATCCTTCAGGATACGGTGAGAGATATGCTTTCCACGCAGACACCGGACGGCAATATCAGCAGCTATCCCGTGGAAAAACAGCTGAGTTCGTGGGATATTTGGGGACGGAAATATGTGATGCTGGCACTGGCACGGTATTATGAAATCATAGAACAGGATCCGGAGATCCCCGGATGTCTGGTGAAAATGCTGGACAACCTTCTGGATCAGCTGGGCGGCCGCCGGTTGTGCGAATTCGGAAATCATGCGGGAATGGCGGCGTGCTCCTTTCTGGAAGCACTGCCGAAACTTTACGAGATAACGGGATATGCCAGATTTCTGGAATTTGCGGAACAGATCCGTATAAGCGGATGCTCGGCGGATCAGAACATTTTCGAGCTGGCCGAGCAGGGGAAAGCGCCTTCGGAGATCGCCAACGGCAAAGCCTACGAAATGACCTGCTGCTTTCTCGGGTTGGCAGACCTTTCCGCCGTTCTTGATCGGCCGGAATTGATGACAATCGTGCGGAAGTATTATGAGTCTGTCCGGGACAGGGAAATATTCATTACCGGCGGCGGAGGATTGCTCGATCAAGTCGGAGAATACTGGGGGAACGGGCATGATAATCAGACGCGCAATGACAAGGGCGCGCTGGGGGAGACCTGTGTGACCGTTTCCTGGATCCATCTTTGCGGCGCGGTCCTGCGGCTGAGCGGAGATCCGCTTGCTGCGGAACAGATGATGCACTCTGCGTGCAATGCCCTGATGGGTGCAATGTCGCCGAATGCCCGATTCTGGTGTCATGCCAATCCGACGCCTCTTGCCGGATGCAGTTCCAAGGTCCCCGTCTGGGATCAGATGGCAAGACAGGGCGTGGAGCCGTTTGACGGTCATGACTGCTGCTTGGCGCAAGGTCCGGAGGGATTGGCATTCGCCGCTAAAAATGTCTGCCTGAAAACCCCGGACGGGATCGCAATCAATTACTATGAACCGTTTTCCGCTTCTTTCATGAATGCAGACGGAGCAAGAATCGATCTTGAAGTGGCAAGCGATTATCCGTTTCATGGAACGGTGAAAATCCGGCTGGGGATGGAACGGGACTGTTCGTTTACTGTCAGGCTTCTGATCCCGTCCTGGCAGTCGAAGCCCGTGGAAATCCGGCTGAATCAGGAAATGATCACGGCCGAGGCGGGCGCTTATGCGGAGATCGGTCGCACCTGGCGGGACGGAGACGAACTTTCTTTCCAACTGGATTTTACCATGCGGCAGATCTTTTCCTCCGACGGAAACTACACGGCGTGCCTTTCAGGTCCGATTTTGCTGAGCAGGGATTCGGTTTTCGGAGACCTGCTGCTCCCTGTGGCAGACGGAATGAAATCGGAGGAAATGCCGATCAAGCCGGGCCTTCACTGCCGACTGTTTCACCGGTTGGAGGATGGTTCCGGAATGTGCGATTACATGTCCGCCGGATGCACGTTCCGCGTGGGACACCTGCTGAATGTCTGGTGTCCCAGAAAAAAGAAAACACGGAAGAAATGAAAACGCTGAAACCGACAGTTCAAACGGACATATTTCCGATTCAAAAGGATTTTGCTGAAATTATAAACAAACGTCTGTCTTCTCCGATGGACTGAAAGGAAAAGGTACCATGAAAAAAACGCTTGCAACCATTTTATGTGCCGGAATCGCTGCCTTTTTGAACGCGGCGAATGTCGAACTGGTTCTGCCCGAACAGGCGACGGAAACTGAAAAAGCCGCCGCGGATGAACTGGCGGTTCATCTTCAGCTGTCCATGGGAACTCGCCCGGCCGTGGTATCCGAAAAAAAGAAAGGCAGCGGACAGAAGATTTATATCGGCAATACCGCTTCGGCAAAAGCAAAGGGAATCCATACGGAGAAGATGGGGCGGGAAGAGTGGCGCATCTGTTCTCTGAATCCGCAGGAATTGATTATTGCCGGCGGCGAACCGAGGGGAACCATTTACGGCGTTTACGAATTTCTGGAACGCAATCTGGATACCATTTGGATGGACGTGTGGTATACGCACATCAAAAAGGTGCAGAAGCTGGAATGGCCGGAAAAATGGGATATTACCGGAAAACCTTCTTTCGAAGTCAGAGCCCTCTGGGGATATTTTGTTCCGGAGAACCTGCCTCAGCAGAGATTCATGGCCCGGAACCGCAATACATTCTATACGCGGCAGGTCGATCCGAAAAGCGAAGTTTACCGTTTGGGAACCCGCAGCGTCTGGGGCCGTCCCAACTTCTGTCACGTTTATTACAACTATACGAAATCTCTTCCCGCGGACAGCCCGATACTTTCCTGGTCCGAGCACGATAAAAAGCGGATCAAAGCGATCAACGCCGTCGGTCCGGGACAGGTATGCTACTCCAACCCGGAGACCGTCAAATGGTTTGTCAAAAAAATGAAAGAGTATATCGCAGAAGACCGGAAGACGGGAACGCCCGTGGAATGGCCAATTTACTACAACATGATGAAAAACGACAATCATCTGGAATGCGAGTGTCCCGGATGCAGGGAGCTGGTGAAAAAATACGGTTCGCAGAACGGTGCTCAGCTCTCTTTTACCAACGCGGTGGCCAGGGAAATCGGGAAAGAGTATCCCGAAATTATTCTGATGCACGACGTTTATGGAAAGAACTGCATGTATCCGAAAAATATCAAGGCGGAAAAGAATGTCATGCTTCAGGTCGCGCTGGGCCACAGCGTTCCGGAGCGTCTCCGCGACTGCTACAGTTCCTGGAATTCACCTTATAATCGATCTACCAAAAAACTGATGGAAGACTGGTTTGCTCTGTCGACGCAGCGGTCCATCTGGGACTACTGGACCGACTGCTGGAACAAGAATTATTATCCGGCGGAAAATACGGAGGCTATCATCGAAAACCTGAAACTCTACAATGATCTGAACGTTCAGTGGATGTTCACTCAGTGCGGAGCCAGTTCCAAATGCAGTTTTTATGCCTTGCGGGTCTGGATCGGACTCCGTTTCATGAACCATGCCGAGCTGGATGGCGAGAAGGAAACGGAACGTTTCATGAATGCCTATTACGAGGAAGCCGCCCCCGCCATGATCAAGCTGTTGAAATATCAGC
Source organism: Lentisphaerota bacterium (assembly GCA_015061565.1). GTDB lineage: Bacteria > Verrucomicrobiota > Lentisphaeria > Victivallales > UBA1829 > SIG94. Next base: position 10,345 of record SUWI01000098.1, on the reverse strand, counting down.
GGGCCTGTCAGAAAAAACTTAAAATGACCATTCACGATTACTCTGTCGAATCCCGTTATGATCTGGATGATGAATTCTTCAAAACGACGGATCGGCTTTTTGCCGAAGCGGAGAAGGCCGTGGCAGGAAAACCTGTGATTCTGGAACGGATCGCCAATGAGAGAGTTCCCGTTGACCGTGCAAGAATCGAGCGTTACAAACTGCTGAAACCTGATCCGGAACTGACTCGGGAAAAACTTTTGCAGCGGTATGTCAAAAACTACACAAGAAGAATTAAGCGGTATGACCGCAAAGATCATCAAATCCAGAATCTGAAGGACCTCAAGCTGTTCTGCGCCGGAATTCGGGCCAATATCCCCGAACTGACCGGTTTTTCGCCGGAAGCCGTTATCAAAGATTACGCCTGGCCGTATCTGGTTACCGGTGATTATCAGAATCCTTTAGTCAAGGATCCGGAGGCTTTCGGCGGAAATGCCGTTATTCCAAAAGGAAAAATCGGCGATGATATTACTTTCCTCGTTTATGACTGGGGAATGAAAAAATACATGACCCGGCGGTGCATGATCCCTGCAGGCGCTCTGCCGCAGGATGAAAAATTCCATTGGTACTCCATCGGCCGGACGCAAATCGACATGAAAAGTCAGCTGGTCATGAGCAGTTCCTGGTATTTGCGGTGCAAGCTGGATTCCGCCGTTACCAATCCGGAGGAATTCAACAACGTGGTCACGATCTACATCCGGGCAAAAGTGCAGGGGCCGAAGTTCGTCAAAAATTCCGAAAAGCAGAATTTCTTTATGGTTGACCGCGTCGTGGTCTGCCGGGCGGATAAGGATCTTGTTCATCCGACTGAGCAGCTTCCCGTTCCGGAGGAGCTGAAAGGGAAGAAAGTGCTTGCGGAACTTTCCGGAACCTCCATGCCTGTATTGAAAACTGCAGACCCGAATTCATTCATCGGCTGTGCGGTTCAGGTGAAAAAGGAAAATATCTGGGTCGTCGGAAACCGCAGCAGTCTGGTGCTTCGTTATACCGATCTTCCCAAAGATGGAAAATATCGGCTTTACAAGCTCGGTCCTGTTGAATTCACTTCTTCCGTCGGATTGCGGATCGGAAAAAATTATGTCCCCCTGAAACTGTATGGAAATGAGTATAAATCCGGCACCCGGTTTGAAATCTGGATCTCTGCGGCGGCAGCAGAAGATTCCACCATTTCCGTCGATCGGATCTTTTTGGTGAAGCTGAATCAAAACAACTGAAAAATTTTACAAAGGGAAATGATGAAATTGAAACATTTCAAGAGCCGCGGAAACAGAAAAAAAACAGGAACTCCGGGGAATTTGAAATCATGATTCGCAACATACAGGATTATCCTTCGATTCAGGATGCGATAAATGCCGCTGATCCCTGCGATGTCGTCCGGATTCCTCCCGGACGGCATGAAGCGGGGACCCTTCTCCTGAAAAGTCACCTGACTTTGCGTCTGGACCCGCAGGCTGTTTTAGCGGCGTCTCCGGACCTCTCGCGTTATTCTCATGTCGATTGGGCACGGGTTTCGCAATGCGGACAGATATGCCTGCTGGGCGGTCATGACCTCGAAGATGTGTCTATTGAGGGGGACGGCATCATCGAAGGGAACGGACATCTTTTCTGGGAGAATTACCAGGAGAAGAAGATCCCGCATTCGATGATCTGGGGAATCGATTTTTTCAAGCCTGGGGAACTCCGTCCCAAACTGCTGTATTTCGTCAACTGCAGAGATCTCCGGATTCGCGGGATCACCATCCGCAATGCTCCGTTTTACACCATTCATGCGCTGGGCTGCGATCAGCTGGAAATAGACCATGTGACGGTAAGAAACAACCGCAGAGGACCGAATACCGATATTCTGGACATCGACTGCTGTGCGGATGTCCGTATCACCAACTGCGATCTGGACGGCGGAGATGATGCCGTCGCCGTCAAATCCGATATCGCAATGCTTGGCAGAGACAAAGTGTGTGAACGCCTGCAGATCTCCAACAACCGGTTATCCAGCACCTGCTGCGGTATCCGTGTCGGTTTTGAAGGAGATGGAGAAATACGCGATCTCCTCTTTACGGACAATATCGTCTATGATACGAACAAGTGCATCGACATCCTTTCCATTGCCCGGAAAGCCAGGGGGATCCGTCACGGCGCGCGCATTTCGAATCTGATTTTTTCCAACTGTCTTCTTCGGAATGTCCGCCGTGCGGTCCACGTATGGAGCGGAGCCGATGAAGGAGAAAAGAACGAATATGGCGGGTTTATCCGGCATCTGCTTTTCTCCGGGATCTTTGCGGATTGTTCAGATGCATCTTTTGCGGGCGGTATTGCCGTTTCCGATCTGACTTTCCGGGATATACGTTTCACCTTCCACCGTGACTTGGCGCAATATATCGGACAAGCCCCCGTGACCATGACCAACGTGTGGGGACGCGGCTACCTGGAACAGCCTTTGTCTTTCCACGGAGTAAACCCCCGGCTGGAGAATGTCGTCTGTGAACCTCAGCCGGGATTCAGAATGTTTTCCCGCGAGTTCGAAGAAAAAAAATTGGTTTCCTCTGTCGATGGGACATCCCAGCGTTATTTCGTCCGCCATGGGAAAGCAGGGAATCCCTGTTTCATCATTCTTCACGGTCACGGCAGTTTAGGCGACCAGTTGATCACCAGACCGGACACTGCAAAAAGATGGACCAAGTTTCTGATCGAACAGGATTTCAGTATCATTTCCCCCGATCTGAGGGGAAATGCCTGGATGAGCGAAGCAGCCATCCGGGATTTGACCGACATCATTGCAGCGGAAAAGCCGATCCTGGCATGGGATAAACTGTTTCTGACGGCCGGTTCCATGGGGGGGACCGGAGCTTTCATATTTGCGGCAAGACACCCCGAACTGCTCGATGGGATTGCCGCCTTTGGTGCGGCAACCAATTTGGAAACCTATCTTGAATGGCTGAAAACCCAGGAAAAGCCGATATTGCAAGAAATTGCCCGGGCCATCGAGAAAAACCACCCGACGGAAGCGATCCGGAAGAACGCCAGCGTATGCCTTCATGCGGAGAACTTATCCATGCCGATCTGGTACCTTCATGGCGGAGCGGATGAAATCATTCCTCCTGAACAAGCTCATACATTCGCCAAAATCATGCACGGACGCACGAACTTCCATTTTCGTGAAATCCCAGGTGGGAATCATGATTCTCCGCTCCCTTGCTATGCAGAGACGGTAAAAGAACTTCTCAAGGGGAAACGATGATCGGGAATATTTTTCCCCGCAGGGAAATCATGGAGAGAAATGAGACGAAGAAATGAATACCGAAGCATTTGCCATTGACCGGGAGACTTCCTTCGACCGCTGCGCGGCAAAGACCGGAACCTGGCTTCAGGATTTCCCCAGCCATAATTCCTTCGCGGATTATCTGCGGCTCATCGACGAACTCGCAGACGCCTCCCGTTACCGGGTCATGCCGGGAAAAGAGTTTTACAACGCTCCGGCCGATCCGGAGCGGATCACGGTATTCCTCCGGCATGACATCGACAACGATCCGTTTACCGCGCTCCGCATGGCACATGCCGAAGCGGAACGGGGACTGCATGGAACATATTACGTTCTTCCGACCGGCGTCTATTACGGCTTTTTCCGGAACGGCAAATATTACCGTTATGCCTGTATGGATTGGATTTATCAGGCAATAGCATCCCTCGGACATGAGATCGGCGTGCATAATGACCTCCTGACTCTGATGCTGGAATATGATATCGATCCCGCTTCGTTTCAGGCACAGGAACTTCGATATTACAAGGAGATCGGCATCACCGTCCGGGGAGTATGCTCTCACGGTTCGCGCTTCAATGCGCTCGGCTTGAACAATACCTGGATGTATTCGGAATTCGGGCGGAAGGGAAATTTCGTCTATGGCGGAAAAACATACGGTTACGGAGAACTGACTCTGCCTCAGTTCGGATTCCTTTATGAGCCGTATCTCTTTGCCCGCGATATGTCAAAAGAACATCGGCTGAGCGACATCGGACCCGACCGCGGAAGTAAATTGCCGTCCTGCCTGAAAGCCTTCGAACCGGGAATCAAAATCATGCTGTTGACTCATCCGATCCACTGGAAAGATCAACACCCGAAAAATGGAAATGAATCATGAATCAGAAAATCATTATTGCCGGAGAAGATCTGACCGATCTGAAAGAAAAGTCTCTGCGTATTGCCGGAAATCTTGCCGACTGGCTTCTGGCGTGCCAGATGCCGGAAAATCACTTTTTCGCCGAGTCCGGCACCTTTTACTGCAGCTGCGGACCCGATGGGAAAACATTCCGTGCCGCGAATTGGAATCTTGCCTTCGCCATTATGGGGCTGCTTTCCGCGTATCATCACTTCGGAGAGGCTAAATACCGGACCGGCGCCGAACGGATGGCCCGTTATCTGAAATCTCTTCAGATTTTTACGCCGTTTCATCCGGAATATTACGGCTGTTTCCGGGAAATGTCGCCGCAGACTCCCTGGTGCTATGTGAGAGATACCGTTTCCGCCGCGTGGGCCATGCTGGAACTGTATCGGGAAACTGCGGACCCGGAATATCTGGAACGCGCTATGCTCTGGTACAAATGGTTCCGCCAACACGGGATGGACCGGAACGGATGGCCCCTCTGGGGGATCCAGTTCGAAAAAGCCTTTGACGGACCCGAAAACGCAATTCGCATTCATAACGGGCTTCACGGCTGTTTCCACGGCGGTTCTCTCAATTTCTTCTATCAGATGTACCGCCAGACGGGAAATGAGGAGTTCGTCGGGGATTTTTACCGGAATATCGCCGATAAATTCGTCTCTGAAATTCAGCAGGCCGATGGTTTTTTCCGAAGCGTGGATGCTTTGACCGGCAAAGTGCCGGATGCGGACCCCCAGCAGAATCTTCATCGCGGAAATGATGACCTCGGGACGCTCGGTCTGGCCGGAGCCTTCCGGATTACCGGAAAAGAGGCATATCGGGAAAGCATCCTGAAATTTTTCCGTGCCGTATTTGCCCGTCAAGGTGCGGATGGCGGCGTGGAACCGAGCTGTGCGCCGGACCCCGTCATTCTCAATGCGGTTTTCGAAACGCAGGATATCCTGAACGGCTGGGCCCCTCCTCAAAATGCTTTGCGCAATCTGCTTAGACACCTGTATTCCCGTCAGGTTCGGAATTCGGAAAATCCTCTTCGAAACGGTTCATTCGATGAGAGCGGAGACGGGTGGGTCTGCGCAAGATCAGCATGTTATGCGCTGATCGTTCTGTTGAAAATCTTCGGAAACGGCAAAAAATATCTCACGGCGGAATAAAATGACAGACTCCCTGCAGCAATGGCGGAAAAGGATCGGATATCCTGAACACTATGATTTCACGCATGAAAAACGGCTGATCGATACCTTCGACTATCCGGAATTCACCGCGGAACTCTATTCGCAGAATAACGGACCGCGCTCAACGCAGCGCCTGCTGATGCTTGTCCCAAAGGAACTGAAGCAAGCCGCGCCCGCGGTCGCAGTCCCGTTTTATTTCCCGGAAGCAATGATCGGGGAGGAACTCGGAACGCGGACTCCGCTGCCGTTTTACGCGGGTATCGAAATGATGAAACATCTTGTTCTCCGCGGGTACATCACGGCTTCCGCGGACAGTTATCATCTGACCTATTTGAATTCGTCACGGGACAGAGATGATTTTCAGCGCTGGGGAGAAGCCGCAGCGGCGCTGCTTCAGGATCACCCGCACTGGACCGGAATCGGGAAACTGGTTTCCGATACCGAACTGATGATAGATGCTCTGGCAGAGGATTCCCGCGTCGATGCGTCCCGGATCGGGATCGCGGGACATTCGCTGGGCGGAAAAATGGCATTTTACACGGGCTGTCTTGATTCCCGCATCAAAGCGGTCCTTGCGAGCGATTTCGGAATCGGCTGGGACCAGACCAACTGGAATGCCCCATGGTATTGGGGCAGCAAGGTTGCCGAATTCAAAAGCTCCGGATTGGACCATGCATCACTTCTGTCCGGTGCCGGATGCAAACCTTTTGCCCTGCTCGCGGGTAAATATGACGGTAATGACAGTCTTGACATTCTGAGAAAAGCGGGTTACGGGGAAGGTTCCGCTCAGTTGCTTTTCTGCAATCATGCTTCCGGACACCGCCCACCCTTTTCGGCGTTGGAGCAGGGGTATCATTTCCTCGATTCCGTTCTGAAATCCGGCAAAAACTGAAAATCAGAATAAGAAATACAAAATCAGACCCCCGAAGACTCGATCATCCGATCCGCACGGGCGTTTGAAGCCCCATGCGGATAACAGAGCTTTTCCAGATCAAAGTTTTCTGCCCGGTTTGCAGATCTTGTTCAGGCAGTAGGTCCCTTCCACGATCGGTTCGCGGTTGATCCAGCGTCCGTCCGTGAAATCCGGAATGGCTACCGGATGACCGCCCATCGCGACCGATTCTTCGGAAAGCGCGGTCAGCGACATCCAGGCCGCGGTGTCGTAAACGTCGATCGGAGTCTGGGTCTGGTCCCGGACGGCTTCGAGGTAGGCGCGGAGCACCAGGAAATCCATACCGCCATGACCGCCTTTGACGCCGCTGCTGCGGAATTTTTTCCACAGAGGATGTTCATATTTCTTGTAGAATTTATTCAGGTCATACCAGGAGTGCGGATTCCAGGATTTTTCGTTCACCGGCGTGATGCCTTCGATCGAGATGCTGTGCTTGTCTTCCATCCAGATCCCTTTGGAGCCCTGCAGCAGGTTGCCGCGGGAATACGGCCGGGGCAGGGAGGTATCGTGGAACAGCGTGATGGTTTCGCCCATCGCGCATTTGATCGTGGTGACCACCACATCGCCCATCGCGAAATCGCGGTTGTTGATCTCTTCCAGCTGCGGATACTGCTGAAGATGGGATTTTACCCAGGCTTCATTGCCGACCGATTTGGAGGCGACGGAAACCAGCGAAAGCATCCGGTTCCCCCGGTTGATGTTCAGGTATTTGGCGATCGGGCCGACGTCATGGGTCGGGTAAACATCGCCGTTCCGGTGCAGATAATTGTCCAGCCGGTAGTGCCGGTCGACATGTCCCATGCAGATTTCGCGGCGCAGATCGTGCCGGTAACCGCCTTCCGCATGCACCAGCTCGCCGAACAGTCCCAGCTTCACCATGTTCAGGATCGTCAGCTCTTCCTGCCCGTAGCAGCAGTTTTCCATCAGCATGCACGGCTTGCCGGTCTTTTCCGAGGTCCGGACCAGGTCCCAGCACTGCTGGACACTGGTGGCGCCGCCGACTTCCGTGGCCGCATACAGCCCCGCATTCATCGCATCGAGACACACCTGCACATGGCTCGTCCAGCTCGACGGCGTAAAGACCGCATCCAGTCCCGGAACATCCAGCAGTGCGCGGTAATCGGTCGAGGCGGCCGGCTTTTTCCCGTAGACTTTTTCCACCGCCTGGACTGCGTTCTGCAGACGGTCCTCATACACGTCGCAGACCGCCGCCACGTTCACATCATCCATTTCCAGCAGCAGGTCCAGCAGCGCCTTCCCGCGTTTGCTCAGACCGATCAGCAATAAATTGACTTTCTTCTTAGCCGTTGTGCTCATGTTCATCCCTTTCTATAAATGCATTGCTCTTGGATTTTTTATTCCGCTTAATATAATATCTTATCACGGAATATCAACCCGGAAACCGGAAATAAACTGACTATTTGGATGCATTATATTAATTTGCAATGCGTGATATTGACTTGCTCCCCGGATGGCTGAGTTTCCGGCTTTTGTTTTTGAGAATGTCCAGAAAGATGTCCGCCGTGCGCGAGCGGTTGTCCGCCGCGCGGATGGCCAGCAGCGGGACTTCCGGCGATGCATCCGAAAAATACCGGTAGGCGATCTGCCGGGCAAACGTGCCGATATACGATTCCGCCACGACCGTCACGCCCAGTCCGGCGGCGACCATCCGCAATGCCGTATAAGTGTTGTAGATCTCGAAATCGGCACGCGGGGAAAAGCCCCCTCTGGTGTGGAAGAACTGGGCCAGATACTGCCGCATGGCGCCGGAGGTCCGCTCCGGTACCAGGATAAACGATTCTCCTGCCAGCGATGAGACCGGAAAGGTTTTCCGCCGGGTCAGCGGATGTCCTGCCGGCATCGCCGCCGCCAGACGGTCATTCCATAAGTGTTCGTAAATCAGCGTGTCATCCGCCGGCAGATCGGAAAGCGAGCGCAGAAACGCAATATCCAGGGTGTGCTGGCGAACCTGTTCGGGCAGGCCGCTGGAGGTCGCATCGACCACTTCCATCACCAGCTTCGGATACCGCACCCGCATTTCATGCAGCGCCGCGGAAAATGCCGGATTGCCGATGGTCGACGAGATCGCCCCGATGGACAGCTTGCCGTATCCGCCCGTGCCCGCGCTGCGTGCCAGATTCGCCGCCCGTTGCGCATCTTCCAGTATTTTTTCCGCTTCGGCCAGAAAAACTTCCCCCACCGGCGTCAGTTCGATCTTCCATTTGTTGGAACGTGAAAAAAGTTCGACTCCGAGCTCTTTTTCCAGCGCGGCGATCTGACGGCTCAAGGCCGGCTGGGTTACTTTCAGATTCGCTGCCGCACGGGCAAAATGCAGTTCGTGCGCCGCTTCCGTAAAATAGCGCAGATGACGCAATTCCATTTCCGCCTCCTGATGATTTAAAATTATTGATCTTGATAAAATAATATATTGATATTCATCAAAAAATCAAGTATATTCCGGAAAATATAACTTGGAAAGTTATGACGAGAGAGAAACGGAGCATTTATGGACCGATGTGAGCTGAAACATGCAGTGGAAAAGAAGATCGCGATCTGGGAAAACGAACTGAAACAACTGGCCCTGAACCTGTGGAATCACCCGGAAACCGCCTGGCACGAACAATATGCGGTCAAGACTTTATGCAATTTTTTGAATACCAACGGCATTCGGACGGCCGCCGGATTCTGCGGCTTCCCGACCGCGTTCCGGGGTGAATGCGGCATTTCCGAGGGGCCGGTTTTCGCTTTCTCCGCCGAATATGATGCGCTGCCGCCCGGTCATGCCTGCGGACACAATCTGATCGCGGCCGCGTCCGCCGGAGCCATGTGCGCGGCCGCCGCCGTGCTTCAGGAATTCGAGCTGCCGGGCAAACTGGTGATCCTGGGCACGCCCGCGGAGGAGTCCGGCAGCGGAAAAGTGAGGCTGCTGGAACAGGGCGCCCTGGAGGGTATCGATGCGGTGATGATGTCCCATCCCGCCTGGTGCACGGCTCCCGATACCGGCAGTTTGGCGATCCGGCGTTATGATGTGGTATTTCACGGCGTCTCGTCCCATGCCGCGGGTTCGCCCGAGCTCGGCGTCAATGCGCTGGATGCCGTGGTGACTCTGTTCAACGGCGTCAATGCGTTCCGTCAGCAGATGCCGGAATTCTGCCGGATCCACGGGGTCGTCACCAATGGCGGCGCCATGCCCAATATCATCCCCGCCGAGGCTTCCTGCCGGTTTTATCTCCGCAGCGCCGATGAGGAATGGATGGAAAAACTCGACCGCCGGTTCAGTCAGATGGTCCAGGGCGCTTCCCTGATCGCCGGCACCACGTTCACGCAGAAAAAATATTCGATCGACTGCCGCAGCCGCAAACCGAACGGTCCGCTGAATGGATCTTATCTGGAAATGATGACCGAGCTGGGCGAAGAAGTTCCCCCGTATTCGGACCAGTGCCGCGAATCTTCGGATTTCGGCGATTTCTCCCGGACGGTTCCCGGAGCGCATCCTTATTTCGGTATTGCCGATCATCGGATCGGGGCGCATTCGCCCGAATTCATGCAGGCTGCGCAGTCCCCGCGCGGGCTTACCTCCATGCTCAAATCCGCATCAGCGTTGGCCTATACCGCCTGCCGCTTCCTGGATGACCCCGAATTCCGGAAAGCCGTCAAGCAGGATTTCGAGGCCGGAAAAGCTCCCCTGACCTGATTGTAAATTGCCGATTGCGCGTGATCGGCCCGCCTGTACTGCGCGAACTTTCTAAGAATACTAGGATTTCTAGGAATTCTGGGACAGCGTGAAAGACATGGCATGACGTGAGATCACCGGTCGGGAATCAGCACTCCTAGCACTCCTGGCATTCCCAGTTTGCAACCCAACGCCACCCGCATCCAGAATAATTTCACGTTTCACAACCAGCATTGAAGAATCATATTAGTTCGCACAAAATCTGAGGCGTAGAAAAAAATCGAAAAAAAATTATTTCTTTTTGAATTGGCACTTGACTTTTTCTGATTAGGATGTATACTAATCAATAAAAAAT
>SUWI01000097.1 GCA_015061565.1 Lentisphaerota bacterium | reverse complement strand
CGATGTGCGCGACAGCGTCCCGGAAGGCGAAACTGCCCAGGACAAAAAGACCAAACTGAATCAGGGCATCGTCGAACATTATAAAGCGGTTTATGACCTGGCCGATTCCCAGCGGGCCGGACGGGACATTCCGATCATCGCCATGGGGCATCTCTACGCTGAAGGGAGCACCTTTGCCGTCAATGCGGAAACGCAGGAAAGCGCACCTTACGAAACGGTCGGCACCCTGGATTCCGTGAATCTGAAAAGCCTGCCGCAGGGATTCGCCTACGGAGCCCTGGGCCATATCCATAAGCCTCAATGTGTGCCGGGATTCGAAAACTGGCGTTATGCCGGTTCCCTGCTCAAGATGCAGCTCCGGAAAAACATGTATGCGCCGCAGGTCATTCTGCTGGATACGCAAGACCTGAAACATCCGGAGGAGATCAAGATCCCCGATGAGTGTTTTCATAAAATGCGGGTGATCGAAGGCAACATGGCGGAACTCCGCCGGCAGCTGGGGGAACTGAACGCCGAAAATGAATCGGTCTGGGTCAGGCCGATCTACACAGGCGAGGAAGCCATCCCCAACTGGCAAATCGAACTGAGGCTGGAAATGCGGGGATCCAAAATCCAGATCATTCATCCGGAAGTCCAGCGCCACATCAAAAATGAGGCGAACAACCCAGACACCAAGACCCCTCCGTTGGAAGAACTGACCCCGGAACAGGTGTTCATGGCAACCTTGGACGCCGACCCGGAACTGACTTCGAAGGAACAGAAAGCCAAGCTGCTGGAATGTTACCGTCAGGCCCAGAATGCAGTCTGCGACCCATCGAAACTTGCTGAAAAACCGACCGTCAGCCGCTCCAATGCGGCCATGAAATTCAAGCATCTCCGCATGAAAAACGTCAATTCGCTTTACGGAGAAAACCGGATCGATTTCGAAGATCCGGCATTCGGAAACGGGATCTTTCTCATTTCCGGCGATACCGGTGCGGGCAAATCCAGCATCCTGGACGCGATCTGCCTGGCTCTTTACGGCTGCACACCGCGTGCCGCCAAACCTACGCACTCCAGGGATGACATCATGAGCGAAGGGGAAAGTGAACTGATTTCGGAACTGACCTTTATGCTGGGTGACGATGAATACCGCGCCGTCTTCCGGCACAACCGGACCACCCGCGCCGATGCCAAGACACCTTTTTCCGACAGCCATCAGGAACTTTACTGCAACGGAAATCAGATAACCTCACGCAAAGAGGAATTCAAGGATAAAATCCTTTCCCTGATCGGTCTGAACATGAAACAGTTCACCCAATGCGTTCTGCTGGCACAGGGCAGTTTCGACGCTTTCCTGAAAGCTCCGCCGGATGACCGCTCCGCCATCCTTTCCAATATCACCGGCACCGAAATCTACAGTCGGATCGGCGGCAAGATCAATGAGGAATATCTTCAGCGCAAAGAAGATTTTCAAGTCCTCGATAAGCAGACGAAAAACATCCCGCTGCTGCCGGAAGACAAAAAGCTGGAGCTCCGGAAACAGCTCGACAGCGCCACGGGGGAATTGAAAAAACTGGAAACCGCCATGAAAGAACTCGAACGCTGCAAACAGCTGTTCATCAATATCCGCGATGGCAAAATCAAGCTCGATGAAGCCGGACGGCAGCTCGATCTGCTGAAAAAGAAAGCCGAGGCTGCGGCCCCGGACCGCACCCGGCTGGATGATGCAAAACGGGCACAGAACTGCATGGCCGAATTTCAAGCCCGCGGACAGGCCCGCAAAGAGGTCGAAAATACGCAGAAAACGCTGACGGATCTGGATCAGGCCCATGACGGACTGTTCAAAGCGGCAGAGGAAACGGCAGCGGCAAAAACCGCAGCGGAAGAAAAGCTGAAGATAATCTCTGCCGAACTGTCGGAAAAACAGGAGCTTTTCAAAGAGGTCCGCCAGCTGGACACCCAGTGTGCGGAAAAGACTGCGGCCAGGGATCAGGCTGCCCAGGATCTGAAAAATGTTCAGAATGCTTTGGAAAAACTCCGGCAGGAATTCAGCCGGGAGGAAAAGAACTGGGCTGAAATCCAAAAAAGTTCCGAAGCCGCGCAGGAATACCTGAAAAGCCATGATGCGGATCAGCATCTGGAAACGAAAAAAGCGGGCTGGGAAGAACGCCGCCGGACTCTCGTCGCGTCCGAAAAGGCCAATCAGGCGGAACAGAAAAAAGCCGAAGCCAAACAGCAGGAATTGGATCAGAGCCGTAAGGGGCTCGAACCGCTGAAGAAACAGGAAACGAAGGCGAAAAAAGCTTATGACGACCATCAGCTCCAGCTCAGCAATGCCGATAAAAAAATCAAAGACCTGCTCGGCGGCAATACCCGCGAAGCTATCGAACAGGAGCTGGAACGGGCGCGCGAATCCAAGACGTTTTATGAACGCGCGGCACCTTACGAAGAAGTCAGAAAAACCCTGCAGCCAGGTGAAAAATGTCCGCTTTGCGGTTCCACGGTACATCCGCTCTGCGATGAAAATGAGATCCGCCAGACCATATATGATCAGGACATCAAACGGCTGACCGGGACGCTTTCGGAGCTCAGCAAACAGGAAAAACTGCTCCGTGAAGGAAGTGCAAAATCCGCAAGTCTGACCGAACAGCTCGCGAACTGCCGTCATCAGCGGGAATTGCTGGAACAGGAAATTGCGCTGAAGGAAACCGAACTGGAACAGCTCCGGACACAGCTCGATCAGAAAACCGCCGATACGGCGGCCGAGGCGGACAAGCTGGCAGCTGAACTGAAAGAAGCATTGCAGACCGGATGGACCGATCACAGCTCCCTGCCCGCGGAACTGGACCGGCGGATCGCCGCTTATAAAAATGCGCTTTCCGAGGCGAAAAAACGGGAAAACGGCCAGCAGGTTTTCGAAAGTGCGAAACAGAATTTCGAACAGCGGAAGCAAGACGGCACCGATCGGGAGAAAACCCTGCAGGAACGGCTCAATGCCCTGCAGGAGGAATTGAATACCCTGATCCAATCGCGGCAGACGAAATTCTCCGGCGATGTTGATGCGGCGGAAAAAGAGCTGACTGCACAAGCAGCTCTCGCTCAGAAAACCCTGAGTACCGCCGAGGCGAAAGCCGTTCAGGCTAAAGCCGCGGCCGAAAACAACCGCAGGAACCATGCAGACCTGGCCGGAAAACTGCTCGAACAGCTGCAGCCCGCGCTCGAACAGGCGGAAAAAAGTTTTCAGGAAAAACTCGTGTCTCAGCATTTTCCCGATGAAAAAACTTTCATGGAAAAGCAGCTCAAATCCGATGTCATGACAACGCTGGAAAAAAATCTCCATGACCTGGATACCGGTCTGGCCGGAGCCAAGGCGACCCTGGATGAGCGGAGCAAATCGCTTTCTGCGCTGCAGGAAAAGCTGCCCGAAAATGCCGATGAGGAAAAAATTCTGGCGGAACTGGATGGCTTGGAACCTGAAAAAAAGCGGATCGACGCCATTATTCAGGATTGCCAATTCCAGCTGAAATCGGATGAAAACGCCCGGATCGAAGCAGCCGAAAAACTCCAGGAGCTCACCAGGCAAAAGGAGATTCTCAATCTGTGGAAACTTCTGGATGACCGTTTCGGCACCGACCGCGGTGCACGGTTCACCCGGATTGCACAGGGCTATACATTCCGGAATCTGATCACGCTGGCCAACAACAACCGGCTCGCCGCACTCCGTCAGCATTTCACGCTGATCAGCGACAAGCAGGATCCCCTGGAGCTCAATGTGATCGACCACTACCGGGGTGATGTGGAGCGCACTTCCAGAAACCTTTCCGGCGGAGAATGTTTCGAAGTCAGCCTGGCGTTGGCGCTGGGTCTGGCAGACATGAGCAGCGTCAGCCAGAAAGCCAGTCTGGGCAATGTCCTGCTGGACGAAGGTTTCGGCACGCTGGACGACAAGGCACTGGAAAGTGCGCTTGAACTGCTGAAAACACTCCGCAGTTCCAGCGGGAAATTAGTCGGTATCATCAGCCATGTGGAAAAACTCAAGGACCGGATCGAAACGCAGATTAATGTCACCAGCAGCAGCGGTATGGGGATGCTTTCCGGAGCCGGAGTCATGGATATCCCGCATTCTGCACCTAAGCTGAAACAGACAGGAAAGAAGAAAACCGGCAGTACCAGCAAAAAAGCCGGAAAAACTGCCGATCCGTCGCAGGAATAACTTTTTCCGTCCGGGCAGCCGTCACTCCACGCTGACCGGGTTTTCCCGGTCAAGCTTTTCGATCTCGCGCTGGATCTGGTGCGGCGACTTCTGATGTCTCGCCAGCAGCAGATAGGCGATCGGGATGATGAACAGCGTCAGGAAGCACGCGCTGGTGCCGCCGTAGAAGACCACGGCGCCGAGGCACTGGCGGCTGACCGCCCCTGCCCCGCTCGCCAGCAGCAGCGGGATCGCGCCCACTACCGTGGAAATACCGGTCATCAGGATCGGACGCAGGCGCAGTTTGGCGGCGGTGAATACCGCTTCCTCGAATTCATGACCCGCATCCCGCAGCTGGTTGGCGAATTCCACGATCAAAATGCCGTTTTTCGCCGCCAGACCGATCAGCATGATGATCCCGATCTGCGTGTAGATGTTCATGGTCATGCCGAGCGCCATCAGGGCGGCGATCGCCCCGATCATGCCGAGCGGCACGGTGCACATCACCACCAGCGGACTCACGAACGATTCGAACTGGGCGGACAGCACCAGATACGACACCAGCAGAGCCAGCACAAAGATGAACAGCATCGAACCGGTGGTCTGCTTCAAATCCTTGGATTGTCCCTTGTAGGCGATCTGCGCCTGTTCCGGCAGCGATTCACGCGCGGTCTTTTCCAGGAAACCGAGCACATCGCTCAGCGCATAGCCCGGCGCCACGTTGCCCGTGATGGTGATGGCGCGCATCCGGTCGTAACGGTTCAGCTGGCCCGCATCGCCGACTTCCTTGATCTTCACCAGGTTGTCCAGCGGCACCAGTTCGCCGGAGGTATTGGAACGGACATAAATATTGCTCAGGTCCTTGGGCGTGGCGCGGCTGAACCGGTCGGCCTGCAGCATCACGTCGTATTCCTGGCCGCGGTCGAGGAACGTGGTGACTTTCTTGGAACCGAGCATGGTTTCGAGCGTGGTTCCGATTACCTTGGCCTGGACCCCGAGTTCATTGGCACGTTCGCGGTCCACTTCCACATGCAGCTGCGGCGTGGTCTCCTTGTAATCGTAATCGATATCGGTGATGCCCGGATAGGTTTTCGCCTTTTCCAGCATGATATCGCGCCAGCGCACCAGTTCCTTGTAATCGGGACCGCCGATCACGAACTGCACCGGGTTGCCGCGCGCGCCGATCCCTTTCGGCAGGAACGGCTGCAGTTTCAGCATCGGGATCATGCTCAATTCCTTGCGCAGGGATTCCATCAGCTGCTGCGAGGTGCGCTTGCGCTTGGACCAGTCGGCCAGTTCGAGCATGGCGAAACCGCGGTTGGCCGCACCCTGACTGTCACCGAACCGCGGCACCACGACCATCAGCGTGAGCCCCTCGCCCGATTCCACCACCGGATACACCACGCGCATCATCTGGTATGAGGCGTCGTTCATGGTATAGAAGTTGGTGCCTTCCGGCGTGAGCATGCGGATATTGACCATGCCGCGGTCTTCCAGCGGTTCGTAATCGGCCGGCAGACGCTGCCAGCCCCAGACCATCAGCACACAGATCGCCAGGAAGATGAACGAGGTCAGATACGGCGCCTTCGCCGTTCCGCGCAGCAGGAAATCATAACCGTTTTCCAGCTTGGCCATGCACCAGTTCACCGCCCGGCCGAGATAGGACATATCTTTCTTCTTCAGCAGTTTGGAGCAGAGCATCGGAGTGAAGATCAACGCCACGAAACTGGAAAAACAGACCGAAGCGGTCATCGCCACGGCAAATTCGGTGAAGAGCTTGCCGGTTTTGCCCGCCCACAGGGTGATCGGCATGAACACCGCGATCAGCACCAGCGTGGTGGCGATCACGGCGAACAGCACCTGTTCCGAACCGCGCACCGCGGCCAGCAGCGGCGGCTCCCCTTCCTCGATCCGCCGGTGGATGTTTTCCAGGACCACGATCGTATCATCCACCACCATGCCGATTGCCAGCACCAGCGCCAGCAGCGTCAGGATGTTCACGCTGTATTTCATGATGTAGAGGACGATGAAGGAGCCCATCAGGGAGATCGGCACCGTCAGCGCCGGGATCAGCGAGGCGCGCACCGTCCCCAGGAACAGGAAGATGATCAGGATCACCAGCACCGCGGAGATCATCAGCGAATGTTCCACTTCCCTGATCGAGGCGTTGATGAATTTGGATTCGTCGCGCAGCGTCCTGATCGACATGCCTTTGGGCAGGTTGCTCTGCAGTTCCTTGATCAGTTTCTGCGCGCCGGAGGACACCGTCAGCGTATTGGCGGTGGACTGCTTGTAAATGCCGATACCGATCATCGGCTGCATGTTCGCGGTGAACATCTGCCGGGTGTTGCGCGGACCGAGCTGCACATCAGCCACGTCGCCGAGCCTGATGTAGTTGCCGTCGGCGCTCCGCTTGAGCACCATCGACTTGAAATCATCCACGGTGTGATACTGCCGGCTCAGCCGCACCACGAATTCACGTTCGTGCGATTCGATCCGCCCGCCGGGATTCTCCACGTTTTCTTTTTCCAGCGTGTCTTCGATATCGCCTACGGTGATGCCGCGGGCGGCCATGGCGGTCCGGTTCAGCCAGATCCGCATCGACTGTTCCTGCGCCCCCAGGATCGAAGCGTCCGCCACGCCCTCGATGACCGAGAACCGGTCGAGCAGATAGCGGTCCACATAATCGGTCAGTTCCATACGGGTCATTTTGTTGCTGGTGACGGCACAGATCATCACGGGGGAGTTGGAAGAATCGTATTTGGCGACGACAGGCGAATCGGCCTCGTCGGGCAGACGGCTCAGGATGCGGCTGACCTTGTCGCGCACATCGTTGGCGGCGGCGTCGATATCGCGGTTCACCGAAAATTCCAGCGTTACCCGGGAAAAACCGTCCATGCTGAGCGATTCGATGGAATCCAGGCCTTCGATGCCGGCCACCGCGCCTTCGATGATCTCCGTGATCTTGGTTTCCACCACGCTGGCGGAAGCGCCGTCATATTCGGTGCGGATCGAGATCATCGGCACATCGATGTCCGGGAATTCGCGGACCGGCAGCCGGGAAAGCCCGATATAGCCGAAGACCACGACCAGCAGCACAGTCACAATGGCGAGCACCGGACGGGATACGGAAATGGAACAGATACTCATTTGCCGGCTCCCTTCTTTCCGGCCGGCTTTTTACCGCTTTTTCCGGCGGGCCGGTCGGAGATCACCTGGACCGCGGCGCCGTCCACCAGCTTGAGCACACCGTCGACCACGAGCAGTTCGCCGACTTTCAGGCCGGAAAGGATCTCCGCCTGGCCGCGGCTGCGCTGTCCGAGCTTGATCTCCCGCCGTTCCACCCGTTTCTGTCCGGGCTTGTACACGAACGCATACTGGATCTCGCCGAGGCTCATCAGTGCCTGTTCCGGCACATTGATCGAGGTCCGGTCGCCGAGTTCCAGCGTGACCACGAACAGCATGCCGGGAGCGAGCTTGCCTTCGGGATTCGGGACCATGGCGCGGACTTCGGCCGAGCGGGTCACCGGATCGATGCGGGGCGAAATGGCCGTGATCGAACCGGAAAAGACCCGGTCCGGGAAGGAAGCGGTCTGCACGCCGACTTTCTGGCCGGGCCTGACTTCCGGATAATATTTTTCCGGGACCCGGAAATCGACCTTGATCGAGCTGATGTCATCCAGCGTGGTGATCTTGGTGCCGGGGGAGACCAGGTCGCCGATACTGACATTCCGCATGCCGAGCTTGCCTGCAAACGGCGCACTGATCCGGCGGTTGCCGATCTGATATTCCACGATCCCGACGGCGGTTTTCGCCCGCGAGACCGCGGTCTTGGCGGCGTCGTAATCTTTCTGCGAGGTGATCCGGGCATGATACAGCGGCGTGATCCGTTTCAGTTCCCGCTCCTGTTCCGCCAGATTGATCCGGGTCTGCTGAAGTTCCGCCTGATACTGGTCGTCCCGCAGCTGGACCAGACGCTGTCCTTTGGCTACAGCCTGACCGTCATCGAAATAAATGCCGACCACCAGTTCGGTGGCATTGGCGGTGATATCCACCGATTCCTTGGCCAGTCCGGTCCCGATCCCCTCGACCCGCGCCGGGATCGTGGCGGTCTTCACCGGCTGCACTTTAACCGCGGGGATCTCGACCCGTCTCCGGCCCGAGTTGATGGTCCGTTCCGTCCCGGTTTTCATATAAAAGATCACCGCCCCGGCCAGAATCGCACCTCCCAGCAGAAATTCGAACGTCCGCAAGAAAAAAGTCTTCAGTTTCATATTTCCTCAACTCCTCTTCTGATAAACAGTACATTCCTTATTTTTTGAGAGTAACGACGGAAGGACGGTTTTTATTGTGTCGAAAAATTAAAAAAAATTGTTTTTTTTCAAAAAACGGTTTCGCCGTGAAACAGACAGCCGGCCGGAAATACATCGGGCCGGCTGTCGGAACCAGGACGGAAAACGTCCCCTTACAGCATGCCGATCATCTTGAGCGGATTGGTGCGGGAGACTTTTTCGATCCCGTCTTCGTCCAGGATTTCGAGCGAACGCAGGAATTTCACACAGTCGCTCATGGAGGCGGACGAACCGATCAGACAGCCTTTTTCCGGATTGTGATACAGTCCGTTGGGTTCCAGGATGCCCACATTGCCCCAGTCGTCGTAACGTCCCGGCGGCAATCCGGCGATCGGCGCGGCATCGCTGGTGACGATCACCCGGTCCGCGCCTTTGACGCGGACGATGCACTTGATCAGATCCCCGGGCAGATGATGGCCGTCGGTGATGATCATGGCGGTCAAGTCATCGTTGGCCATGCCCGCCCAGATCATATTGTTATGGCGGTTGATCAGGTTGGGACAGCCGTTGCCCAGATGGGTCAGCAGTTTTGCTCCGGCTTTGGCCGCCGCGGCGAGATCCTTGCTGCCGGCCAGCTGATGTCCGCAGGAAACCGCCACGCCCATGGCGGACGCGTGCGAAATCAGGGCATCCGCACCCGGAACTTCCGCCGCCACGGTCAGCAGTTTCACATAATTGCCCGATTTCCGCATGATCTCATCGAAAAATGCGCAATCGGGGGGAATCACACACTGGGGACGGTGCGCGCCGACCGCGCCCGGCTGATTGGAAATGAACGGTCCTTCCAGATGCACGCCCGGTATCTGTTTGAGCAGTCCGCGTTTTTCGCAGGCGCTCCGGATGACCGCCAGATTCCGCAGATAGACTTCTTTCGGGCTGGTCACGATGGTCGGCAGGAAAATTTCGGTTCCTCCGGCTAAAATATGCTCCGCCGCGACCATAAACCGGTCTTCGGTCAGAGCCGGGTCGGAAAAATCGATTCCCAAATTGCCGTTGATCTGCAAATCAACAAATCCGCTTTCTCTCATATTCGACGCTCCTTTGGTTAATGGAAAATCTTCAGTAATGTATCACGGAAAAAAGGAAAAAGCAAATTTCAAAGCCGCACGGCCGGAAATTTTGCTGTTTTTTTAAGTTTTCCGGATTGCAAATCCCGCTTGAACGATGTATTTTATCCGGTAAATTCAACCATCAGGAAAGGATCTGATCATGAAAAAACTGAAAGTTTCCGTGGCCGGCTGCTCGCTGGCGGACTTCCTTTATGCGGACATCGATTTCAATTCGCCGGCGTTCAAGGCTTGCGCTTCCGTCAAAGACGGTGACGGCGGACTGATGATCGGCAAGCTGATCTTTGCCGACGCGCTGGAAAAATTCAAAGCCACGCCGTATGCCCAGCTGCTCCATTCGATCACCGGCGGACGCGCTCCGAACGTCAAGAACCTCGGCGGTCCGGCCATCGTCGGCATGATCAACGCGGCACAGATCCTCTCCGACCATCCGGTCGAATTCGATTTCTACGGCGCCACCGGCAATGACGAATGCGGCAAATTCATCCGTTCGGTCATCGCCAAAACGCCGGTCAACACCGACCATTACATCACGCTGGAAGGCCCCTCGCCCTGCTCCGACGTGCTTTCCGATCCCCGCGCCCACGGCGGCAAAGGCGAACGCTCGTTCATCAACACCATCGGCGCGTGCTACAATTACACGCCGGATTCGCTGGGCGAGTCCTTCTTCAAAGCCGATGTGGTCTGGTTCGGCGCCACCGCGCTGGTCCCGCAGCTCCACAACAACCTGACCGCCCTGCTCAAAAAAGCAAAAGACAACGGCGCACTGACGGTGGTTTCCACCGTGTTCGACTTCATCAATGAGGCGAAAAATCCCGCCGGACGCTGGCCGATGGGCGACGGCGATTCCGCTTACAAATTCATCGATCTGCTGCTGGTCGACTGGGATGAGGCGGTCCGTCTCACCGGCGAGACCACGCTCGAAGGCATCCACAAATTCCTGTCCGCCTCCGGCATCTCCGCCTATTCGATCACCCACGGCGCCAAAGATTTCTATGTCTGGTCCGACGGCCGCGTCTTCAAGAAGACCGATCTGGCGGTCATGCCGGTTTCGGCGCTGGTGGACGAAGATCTGGCAGCACATCCGGAACAGCGCGGCGACACCACGGGCTGCGGCGACAATTTCGCCGGCGGTTTCGTATCCTCGCTGGTGCGTCAACTGTCCGACGGGGAAGCGCTCGGCAGTTTCTGTCTGAAAGATGCCTGTGCGTGGGCTGCGGCCTCCGGCGGATTCGCCTGTTTCTGTCTGGGCGGCACCTATCTGGAAAAAGCTCCGGGCGACAAGCGCGGCAAGCTCCAGCGTTATCATGACGCCTATTTCACGCAGCTCGCGAAATAAGCGGCAGCTGAAAAGAAGACAGCCAATTGCGCAATTCACGGAAGGCACGCTGAATCAGCGGTCTTCCGCGAACTTGCTATGAAGACTGGGAAAACTGGGAATACTGGTGCAACGCGCACTACATGTTATGACCCGAGATTTCGAGTCTTGACTTGAATTCCCGCCCTGTCCGTGCCTGTTCGTGCCTGTCCGTGTTAGTCCGTGTCTGTCCGTGCCTGTCCGTGTTAGTCCGTGTCTGTCCGTGTCACGGATACACGAACCCGTCCGGAATCTTCAGATCGAACGTCGTCCACGGCATGGCTTTTTCGTAAATCAGAAACGCCTCGCTGATAGTGTCAGCAGTGACCGGCGGCATGATCTCTTTCAGCGGGGGGACATGCTTGTCCGAATCCAGCAGGGTCAGCTGCACCGGACCCGGGATTTTATACGGCGGGATCTCTTTCCGCCTTTTCAATCCGGACTCGACGCTCTGTCCAATCAGTTCACCAGCCCTTGCGGGGATCAGCGAACAGGCCTGATACGGCGACAGCGCCTGTTTGACCGCGACAGCCTCGATCGCGGGGATCTTCTCCTTGAATTCGGCGGTGATCTTGTCGTCGCCGGAAACGAATACCGCGGGGATCCCGAGATCGCCCGCTATGGCGGCCGCCATGGTGCCCTCGCTCAGATACAGACTGCCGCCGTTGACTTTCCATAGGCTGTGCGGCGTGATGGAAACCGGAGTGCCGCCCATCGCATGCATGCCGACCAGCACCAGAGCATCGCTGCCTTTCAGCAGCGGCAGCCAGTGCGGACCGGAACAGTTGCGGCCGTGGATGATCCGGCAGCGCGGATCCAGCTGTTCGAACAAAATATTGTAACCGGTACCGTGACTGTCATTGACCAGCACCTCGTCCGCGCCAGCCGCGAAAGCGGCTTTCACGGCGGCATTGACCTCATCGGTCAGCAGCTGGCGCATCCGCTGGCGGTGATGGAAATTTTCGACGGACGGATCCTTCCGGTTCTCGAAAAAACAGAACCCGGCCACGCCTTCGATATCGGTCTGAATGTAAACCTTCATAAGCACCTCACTGGATGCAGGGAGTGATCTTCTCCAGCGGGACGGACAACGTGCGTTTCATTTCCAGTGCCTGGATGGCCCGCTGGGCCAGATAAGTGGAGCGGAATCCGGCAAGTTCATCGCAGGGAGACGGCTGATCCTCTTTCAGACAGCGGATAAATGCATTCAGCATCGCCCGGTGTCCCTTGTCCGGAGCCAGCGGCGTGGTGTTCTCCTGGATCTTGGCATTCGTGCTGCCCGCGACGTTCCGGCTGTATTTGGCCTGGAAAGCCTCAAAACCTCGTCCCATATCAGGGAACGGATCGGACTGCAGCTCGAAAAATTCGGGCTCGTTTTCCGGCATGCCGTAGTAATTGTTTTCCACGAAATGGAGCGAACGGAACAGCGCGGCATTGTCGGTGACCTCATAGAGTTCCTTGGGGAAATCGAAAGTTCCGGAACAGGAGAAATCGAGCGTCATGCTGGCGCCGCGGTCGAACCGGAGATGGATGCCGTGGGACAGCCGCGAGGAACCCCACGCGGTGATCTCGCAGGGCAGCTGCGGCGCGAAGAACCAGCAGGCCAGATCGAGCCAGTGGACGCTTTCGCCGATGATCTCGCCGCCGCCGGTCAGCGGGTCGAGATGGCCGAGTCCGTAGGAAGAACTTTCGTCCTGGATCCGGATCACCATGTGCGGCAGATTTTCTTCCGGCAGCGGCTCGCGGACCTTTTCGATATAGCGCCAGGGATTGTGTTTCGGATCGGCGGCATGGGCGAGCCATTTCCGGCGGAGCGCCTGCATCGCGGGCGACATGCGGCGGTTGAGGTCCACGCAGATCTTCACGCCGCCGCGGCGGACCGCACGGATGATCTTGTAGGCTTCCTCATCGACCATGGCCATGGGTTTTTCGCAGAAGATATGTTTGCCGGCTTTCGCGGCGGCCTCGATGATCGGCAGATGCGCCTCGTGCGAGGTGGCGATCTTGATGAAATCCACCTCGGGATCATTGATGACTTCCATGAAATCGGAGGTCTGGTGCGGCACGGAAAAATGTTCCGCGGCCCGCGCGGCATTGGCCGGATTCACGTCGCAGACCCATTTGAGGGTGACATCGGGGTGATGGGTGAGATTGACCAGGTCCTGTGCCCAGGCGAATTTGCCGCAGCCGATCTGCGCGGCAACCAGTTTTCCGTTTTTCATGATATCTCCAGCCTTCTTTCGAATTCATTTCAAGGTTCGGACGACAACTCGATCCGTTTTCATAATTTACATGCAGTATGATTTTTTTCAACCCCGGAAACGGCAAATGGGCGCTTTCATTTCCAGGATCTGCGAAAAAGCTGACACGATTTTCTGCAATTTTGTGGTAAAAAAATCTTTTTTTTGTGCTTGACACGGAAAAAAACCGGATTATATTGACGTAATATAGTTAAATAAGCAAGCAACCCTTTACATACAGATACGGTGACTATGACTGAAAAAGCTAATGTTAATGAGAACGAACTGCCGCTGGAGAATTCCTCACCCGGTGCCTACACCGACGACAAGATCAAAACCCTGTCCTCCCTTGAACATATCCGGCAGCGGCCCGGCATGTATGTCGGACGCATGGGCGACGGCAACCATCAGGACGATGCCTTTTACGTAATGCTCAAGGAAGTGATCGACAACAGTATCGACGAATATATCATGGGATATGGACGCAGGATCGACATCACTTTGCAGGATACCACGATCAGCGTGCGCGACTACGGCCGCGGCATCCCGCTGGGCAAGCTGGTGGACTGCGTTTCCCAGATCAATACCGGCGCCAAATACAATTCCGACGTGTTCCAATTTTCAGTAGGCCTGAACGGCGTCGGCACGAAAGCGGTCAATGCGCTGTCCGGCACTTTCGTCGCCCGTTCGGTGCGCGACGGCAAATACAAGGAAGCGGAATTTGCATCCGGCAAACTGATTCGGGAAAAAGACGGCAAGACCGACGAACGCAACGGCACGATGATCAAATTCTCGCCAGATCCGAAACTGTTTCCGAAAATAGCCATCAAGCAGGAATTCATCGAACACCGGCTGTGGATGTATGCCTACCTCAACAGCGGTCTTTCGCTCTATTTCAACAACCAGCGCTATTACTCGAAAAACGGCCTGCAGGATCTGATCGAAAACCGGGTACAGGGCGAAAACCTGTATGACATCGTCCATTACAAGGACAAGACACTGGAATTCGCGTTCACGCACATCGCCGACTTCGGGGAAACCTATTTCTCGTTCGTGAACGGACAGTATACCAACGACGGCGGAACGCATGAATCCGCCTTCAAGGAAGCCCTGCTCCGCGCGATCAACGAATATTCCGGCAAGGATTACGACGCCAAGGATTTCCGCGGCGGTATCGTCGGTTCCATCGCCATCAAGCTGCAGGACCCCGTCTTCGAATCCCAGACCAAAAACAAGCTCGGCAGCACCGACGTGAAAAGCTGGATCGTCCCCGCGGTCAAAAAAGCGGTGGTGGATTACCTTTACCGCCACACCGAGGAAGCCGAACTGCTCATCGAAAAGATCAAGAAGAACGAGGATGTCCGCAAGGAGATCCAGGCCGTCAAGAAAAAAGGCAAGGAATTCGAAAAGAAACTGAGCGTGCGCAACAGCAAGCTCCGCGACTGCAAATACCACTTCGGCGACCGTTCCGGACACGGCGAAGAAACCATGATCTTCCTGACCGAGGGCGATTCGGCCGGCGGATCCATGGTGCAGAGCCGCGACCCCAATACCCAGGCGGTCTTCGCCCTCCGCGGCAAACCCTTCAACTGTTTCGGCAAAAAAATCGAAACGGTCTATACCGTGGAGGAACTCTTCTGCATCATGCGCACGCTGGACATCGAAGAAGACATCGAAAATCTGCGCTACAACAAAGTGGTGATCGCGACCGATGCCGATGTGGACGGACTGCATATCCGCAATCTGCTGATCACGTTCTTCCTTTCCTACTTCGAACGGCTGGTCCAGACCGGACATCTCTACATTCTGGAAACGCCGCTGTTCCGGGTGCGTCCGAAAGGCAAGAAGGATACGCCGAAAACCACCCGCAAACCGGCTTCGAAAAAGAAGAAGGACGCCAAGGACGAGGAGTCCGAAATCAAGCCGAACGAACGGACTTACTACTGCTATTCCGAAGATGAACGCGACGAGAAGGCCGCGGTGATCGGCAAAAACGCCGAGATCACCCGGTTCAAAGGTCTCGGCGAGATCTCCCCCAAGGAGTTCCGCCAGTTCATCGATGAAAACATCCGGCTGGAACAGGTCATGATCGACCAGACCAAGGGCATTCAGGATATGCTCCGGTTCTACATGGGCGACAACACTCCGGAACGCTGGGAATTCATTCAAAACAATCTGGTGTAATCATGGCAAAGAAAAAATCCGACAACAACAATATCACTCCCCCGGAAGAAGAGAAGATCACGCCGGCTGTCCCCGAGGACGCCGAAACGGAAAATACCGAATCCGAAGACGAGGACGACCAGACCGCGGTGGCGAGTCAATCGACCGGAGAGAACGAACAGCTCCGGCAGATGATGAACACCAACTACATCGAATACGCCTCGTATGTGATCAAGGACCGTGCCATCCCCGATGTGGACGACGGACTCAAGCCGGTGCAGCGCCGCATCCTGTGGGAAATGCACCGCATCGACGACGGCTCCTACCATAAAGTCGCCAACATCGTCGGCGGCACCATGAAGTTCCATCCCCACGGCGACGCCTCGATCGAAGCCGCGCTGGTCTATCTGGCCAACAAGGAACTCTTCATCGACAAGCAGGGGAACTTCGGCAGCGTGGTCACCGGCGACCGTGCGGCCGCAGCCCGTTATATCGAAGCGCGGCTCTCCCCGCTGGGACGCGAAGTCCTGTTCAACGATGACATCACCGAACTGGTCGATTCCTACGATTCGCGCAATGTGGAACCGGTCCGGCTGCCGATCAAGATCCCCTCGCTGCTGCTGATGGGCGCGTCCGGCCTCGCTCCGGGAACCCGCACCGACATCATGCCGCACAACTTCAACGAACTGCTCCAGGCGCAGATCGCCGTGCTCAAGGATGAACCGTTCCAGCTCTATCCGGACTTCTTCCAGGGCGGCATCATGGACGCCTCCGAATACGAAGACGGCAACGGCAAGATCACGGTCCGCGCCAAGATCGATGTGGAAGGCCGCAACCTGATCATCCGCCAGATCCCCGCGCTCACCGACACCCAGAAACTGCTCGAATCCATCGACCGCGCCATCAACAAGAACAAGATCAAGATCTCCGCCATCCACGACCTCACCGCGGAAGAGGTATGCATCGAGATCCACCCGGCGCGCGGCTATGATCCCGAACGCGCGATCCAGGCTCTCTACAAATACACGGAATGCTCCATCACCACCTCGCTGAACATGATGGTGATCTGCGACAACAAGCCGATCCGCATGACCGTCTCCGACGTGCTGCGCCGCAATACGGAAAAACTGCTCGGTTATCTCCGCGCCGAACTCAATATCGAAATCGGCAAATATCTGGACAAACTGCTGTTCCGCACCCTCGCGCAGATCTTCATCGAGGAACGCATCTACAAGCGCATCGAAACCTGCAAGACGCAGGAAAAGATCATGTCCGAAGTCCGCACCGGTCTGGACAAGTTCAAGAAGGAATGGTTCCCACTCGTGCAGCAGCTGGAAGAAAGCGTCCGGATCCGCGGTTATGCCGCCAATGACAAGGAAACGCAGAAACGGCTCGATCAGCTCGCCGAAGGCGTCATTCCCGATTCCGAGATCGAAAAACTGCTCGCCATTCCGATCCGGCGCATCTCCCTGTTCGACATCGAGCAGAACCGCAAGGAAATGGAGGAGCTCAACGCCCTGTTATCCGAAGCGCAGAAGAATCTCCGCCAGCTCAAGAAATACGCCATCAGCCGTCTGCAGGACCTGATCGACCGCTACGGCGAAAATTTCCCGCGCCGCACCGAAGTGAGGCTGGAAGGCTTCGACAAGATCGACGTCTCCTCCATCGCGCTCAACAATATCCGCGTCGGCTGGGACAAAGGCGGCTGCTACATCGGCACCAACGTCAAGAGCGATGATGTCATCGTCTGCAACGAATACGACCATCTGCTCTGCATCGAACGCAAAGGCGGATACAAGATCATCGACATCCCCGACAAGATCTTCATCGACCGGCTCTACGAATTCCGCAAATACGACAAGACCACCCAGTTCGGCATCGTCTATTCCGACACCCGCACGGGCAAAGTCTATGCCAAGCGGACCGTCATCGACAAGTTCATCAAGGACAAGGATTACCGGATCTGTCCGGAGCATTGCCGGCTGGAACTGATCACCCCGCGCGCCAACGCGATCTACGAATGCAGGATCGATACGCCGATCCGCGCCAGACAGATCCAGACGATCAATCTGATGGACGCGCCGCTGCGTTCCCCGCATGCCGGCGGCATGCTGCTCTTCCCGCGCAAACTGCTGAAGATCACTTTCGTGAAATATCTCGACGAAGAGGATGAAAACAGCAGTGAACCGGAACTGATCAAGGTCCCCGCCACCCCGGACGACCCGTCGGCCGCAGCGCCGGAACCCGAAACTCCGGAAACGCCGGAAGAACCCGCCGCGCCGAAGGGAAAGAAGGAAGAGCCCGCACCCGCACCAGCCCCGGCCAGAAAATCCGGAAAGAAAGCGGCCGCGAAACCGGACCCGGCAGCGAAAAAAGCACCGGACGGCAAATCCGCGGAAGATGACGAAAACTGGGGCATCTCCCAGCCGGAACTCGGATTCTGAACCGGACCGGCGTGCCGTCTCCGGATGAATTGTTTGCGATCCTGACCTGAACGCAGAAGGAGGTGCCGCCGTGAAACTGTTTCCGAAAATCTGCCGCAATTCCTGTTTCAGGCTGATCGTCCGGCTGCTGGCTGTTGTCGTTATCCTTCCCTGCATCGGGTTCCTGGCCATCGGTTATATCTATATGAATGATCTTCTGTTTCCGCATCCGCACACCGACCGGCGGACCGGAAATATGACGCTCCGTTCCGGCGAATTCCAGCTGGATGCGTTTTACCATGCCCCGCCGCCCGGACGGCCGGTGATCCTGTTCAGTCACGGCAACGGCGAGATCCTCGCCTACGTCAAGCCGTTTCTGCAGGAAATGATCCGGCACCGGTACGGAGTCATGGCCTATGATTACGCCGGTTTCGGCGGCTCGGAAGGGAACCCGGACGAACGGCAGAGCTGTCAGGATATCGAAGCGGCTTTCCGGTATCTGACGGAAACCGAAAAGATCGACCCGCGCCGGATCGTCATTTTCGGTTTTTCCCTGGGCAGCGGTCCGAGCTGTCATCTCGCCTCGAAACATCCGGAATGCTGTCTGGTGCTGGCGGCGGCGTTTGCTTCGGCGATCCAGGTGGTGCTGCCGTTTTCCCTGCCCGGTGACCGTTTCCCGAATGCGAAGCGTCTAAGCCGGACGCCGTCGCCGGTCCTGATTTTTCACGGCACGGCGGATAAAGTCATACCATTCCGGAACGGCCGGAAAAATTATGATTCGGCGATCGGCAGGAAGAAATTGGTACCCGTTCCCGGCGCCGACCACAACGATCTGTTCGACCAACTGAAAGAAACCTTCTGGACCGAGCTGGAAAATTTCATTTCAGCCCCTGACAGCAGTAGTAATTTTTAATCCCGGTTTGACACCGCCCCGGAAACTTCCGTTATCTGATCTACAACAGTAGAAATTTTGAATCCGGTTTTGACTTCTGAAGACAATCGGCATTGAAATATCTACAACAGTAGAAATTTTGAATCCGGTTTTGACCTCAATTTGAATCACTGGAAGAAGCTAATCTACAACAGTAGAAATTTTGAATCCGGTTTTGACTGAACATTTTTACACTCCTTGTTTACATCTACAACAGTAGAAATTTTGAATCCGGTTTTGACAGCATTTCGGCGAGGG
>SUWI01000396.1 GCA_015061565.1 Lentisphaerota bacterium | reverse complement strand
GACGTAACTGTGATAGCTGTAGAAATCCAGCGGAGCATGATGTTCCGCGCAGTAACGGATGAAATCATCGGAGAAGCCTTCGCAATAATCGACCGAGGCCGGCCCGCCGATCTTCAGGTGGGGAAAACGTTTTTTCAGTTCGGTTGCGGTCTGCACATAGAAAGCGTTGAATTCCTCCGCAGTACCGAGCCACATGTTATTCGCGGTGGCCTCATTCCAGATCTCCCAATACACGATCGGGTAATGAAAACCGTTCCACAAGCCTTCCGTGTAATGCCGGATGATGTTCGAACAGATGTTGATCCATTTCGGCACATCGGACGGCGGATTGATCTTGTATTTGCGGACGGAATGGTCGATGGATTCGCCCAACCGGTAAAAAACCGGAGTCCCCGCATCCTCGATACAGTTGCGGATATAGTCGTCAGTGTAACTGAAATCATAGTTGCGCGGATCGTTTTCATCCAGATGGAACAGCGGAAAAATGTGGCTGATGTCCACCAGCCGGCAGCCGGGATTATCCAGCGGAGCGTCATGCAGCCGGGCGTATGCCAGATTCAATTGCCGGAACGGTTCGCGGATGTTCCTTCCCGATTTTTCTCCGGCTATGTTCGGCGCCAGATTGCCGCCGTTGAGTTTACGGATCGCTGTTCCTGTCTTTTTTTGTGTATTCAAAACAATCTGAACTGAATTCATGATGATCCCTTCCGTAAAGCCGGAAAGTGTTTTTTTACATAACCCGGCAATTGATGTCCATTTTTTCTTACCCCGCCATATTGAAAAATCAGAGCAGCGTTTTCAGGTTCGTTTTCCCCACGCGTTCCCGCATGGCCCGCAGATCGTCCAGCGCTCTGGCGCATCCCGCGGCATCGGAAGAGCTTTTCGCCTGATCGAAAGAGTTGCGGAGCTCTTTCAATTTCCGCTCTTCTTCCTGTTTCAGTGAACTTTCCATGGCGGAGACCAGCAGCTGAACCTGTTTATACGCGGACTCAAAGGAAGAGACATCAATAACAGGATTCCAGTTGACGGTATCCAGAGCTTTTTTCACATTGGGAAGACGTTCGGTCAGAAAACGCTGTGCGGCATCCCCCGGATCTTCCTTCGCAAAATAACCGAGCGCGAAACACAATTCCCGGACACCGGTTTTGACGTTGAAACGGATGTTCATGGCATTGACTCCCGTGCCGCTGATCTTTTCCACCTTGTCTGGTTCGAAAACCAGAAAGTTCCCATACTGTTCATTGTAGTTGCGGTTGTAGAACACCATGCCGCATTCAGTTCCGGCAAAAGGAACCGCCTTCGGGACATTCCCATTGAGTTCCAGATCCTCGCTGCCGATTTTCACGCGGCGTTCCCGGCCGGTGACCTTCCAATGGGTCCCGCCTGGCCAGACGGTGAACCGGACCTGCCGGATGCCGGAAGGAACGGTCGTCTTGACAAAAATCCAATCTTTCATGTTCTGAAACTGGAGGACTTTGACCGAGCCTTTTTCCCAGGCGAAATCAGCGTATGAGCCGCCGTCGAATTTGATGAAGGACACATTATTGACAGGTGCGCTCCGGGTCAGATTTTTTCCTGCGGCATCCAGAACTTCCATAAAATTCCAGCCGCACCAGGAACCGTTGTTCACCCGGCCGTGATCCAACCCGAAGAAATAATCGCCCCAGACTCCGGAGGCCAGCTTGCCTTCTTCCCCGATGGTATTTTTCAGAATCATGGACGCATGATGGAACTGGATATTCCAGCTTTTCTGCGTATATTGCTTTCCTTTACGGTCCAGATTTTTTACCGTCACTTTCATCATCGGCTCGGCAGAAAAAACTGCGATTGCGGAAATGCAGCAGACTGTCGTCAGAAAAAATCTCATTTCTGTTCCTTTTCTCTGAAATTATTTGACAACAACGTCCTTCGACGCGGAAAGGCCGGTCACATAATCGGTCACGGTGAAATGATATTTCCCTTTGACCGCATTCCAGGGAACGCCGAAAAGATATTCTTTGCCGTCGCTGGTATTCAGCACGATACCCCTTTCCGGCAGGTCCTTGCCGTCCGGTCCGCCGACCCGAATCACGATTGTCCTTCCAGGCGGCAGGCTGCTGAATGCGATCCGGATATTTTCTCCGGCCTTGACGGAAGACGGGATCTCCACCTCGGGCGCCTGTTGTTTTTGATCGAAGACGGCATACACGCGGAGCGGCTGCGCAGCGGAAAAAACTGTGTTGATTTCCCCGGCCTTGGCAACAAAACCTTTTCCGGATTCATAAATGTATTTTTCTTCCGGCAGGGTCACGGTGTTCCGGGCTCCTTCCCGGGAATTATGCAGTCCGATCAGCCGGAAGCCCTTGCCGTCTCGGACGCGGAATACGGTTTCATGGTTGGAACTGACATACGGGATCCTGACTCCGCAGCCGGTCAGCAGATTACTCAGAAACGCGACAAAAGGCGTGGAAGGATCGGCCGAAGTCAGGGGCAGATTGAAATTGAAGTTGGTCAGGATCGCTTTGCCCTTGCCGTATTGGACCGTGTCCATGAATTTCCGCTCAGGATCGACCAG
>SUWI01000096.1 GCA_015061565.1 Lentisphaerota bacterium | reverse complement strand
CATGGTTGCCGGCACATTGTAAGGCTGGATCATGACCAGGCCCGCGCCTTTTTCGAGCTTGGCACGGATGGTTTTCAGATTGTCCGCTTCGATGACCCGCCACAGGTCGCCGGAGACCACGATCGCATCGAACTCGTTTTTCAGCGCGTGGCGCAGCGCGGCATTGGCGTCGCGGTAAGTGAACGAACCGAACTGATCGACCATGCCCCAGCTCATCTGCGAGCTGATATGGGAAATACGGACGACCTTGAAATCGCATTCCAGCCGCTGGGCCAGTTCGACTGCTTCGCGCTGCTGCTGGTAGTCGCAGAGGATCAGCAGCTTGAGCTTGCCGTTGATATGCGGATTCGCCCACGGGATGTGCGGCGTCACGAAGGAGCGGGACAGGACGAGTTCCTTGACCACCTGTTCCGCCGCGCGGAGTTTTTTGCCTTCCGGCGGGATCAGCGCGCCTTTTTTCAGCGGCACGACCATCTGCAGGAGTTTCCGTCCTTTCGAGCTGAACGTCAGCCGGGCGGTATCGTCGCCCGCCGCCGGCTTCGGATCGAATTCCACGGTTTTTCCGCCGGGCAGTCTGACCTCGTCGATCAGCTTGCCGTTCAGCCGGAGCGAACCGGTGACCGTCTGATCGGAATAGAGCTGGAATTTGCCGTTGTCCCAGCCGCCGACAATGCCGTTTTTCGCCGCATAGGGCAGTTTGATGTTTTCAAACGGGGTGACGGTGTAGCGGGCGGTGAAACTTTTCCCCGATTCGATCCTGACCGGCAGGAAGACCCATTCGAGACAGGCTTGGTCGAGGCTGGAAAGCCAGTTGTAGATATAATTCAGCCGCTCGAATCCGAAAGAGAACGCGAGGCCGTTCCCCTTGCCGTCGCCGACTGCCGCAAATCCGTTCGGCGGATTCCGGAAATACACGTCGCCGCCGCCTTTCTTGTTGGTGTTCACCGCGATCCCCTTCGGGTCGGGCGAATAATAGAACGTTTCCTTGCCCGGAATGGAAAGTCCCTGGCGGAAATACGGGGTGATCACGACCGGAGCCATGCCGGCGGGATCGTTGTAGAACGATTCGTTCATGATGACCGTGCCGGAACCACGCCGCATGGTGATGCGCTTGATCATCGCCAGATACGGATACTGCGGCAGATTTTCGCGCCGGAGTTCGATGGTGATCTCTTCTTTGGTGTTCTTGATCACTTTCCAGGCGTAAGGCAGGTTCAGGAGCGCGGGCCAGGACAGTTCCAGCAGACGGTCGCTGAAGATGCGGACATCCGTGGCGCCGGTGGTGTAATTGATCCCGGTGCTTTTCTGCACGAATTTCAGGCAGGAGCCGCCGCGGTTGGGTTCGAACAGCAGGAGAAGACGGCCGTTTTCCATGGCGATCCCGGTCCCGCCGCCGGGCAGCATGGCCTTGGTGTCGATCCGGCAGGGGTCCATGGGCGCCGCGGCCAGCAGCAGACCGGAAAACAGTCCGGCGCAGAGCAGGGACAGTTTCATTTTTTCGCTCCCTTTCTGATTTCCAGCTTCAATTCCTCATTGACGCCGTATTTGTCGCCTTTGGCCAGTTCGGCCACGATGGTTTTGGCCAGCTCGATGTCTTTGAGTTCGCGAAGGGCGATCGCGGCTGCGCGGTTACCCGCGGCGCGGCGCTGCAGATAATGGATCTTCGGCAGCGTCATGACATGCCGGTAAACCTCGATCGCATGGTTCCAGTCCTTTTCCGCATCGGCGAGCCGGGCTTCGGCCATGCCGCAGCTGATCGCCACAGACGGACTTTTCAGATCTTTGGCGAATCCCTTCAGCTGGTCCATGGCCTCATGGGCTTCCTTGAACTTGCCCAGTTTGGCGAGGGCGGAAACCATTCCGGCATAAGCGGCCGCCTTGCCTTCGGGTGGACATTTGGCCGCCTGCAAACAGGCCTGGTGGGCGGCGAGCGCGTCCTCATACCAGCCGAGTTTTTCGCAGATCGCGGCCAGTTCGGCATTGGCGACATTGTCGATCCAGGTGCCGGCCTTGACGCTGCCCGCGGCTTTGTAACAGCGGACGGCGTCGCGGGTCTTGCCCTGGAGCATCCGGGTCTGCGCCAGCGCGCGCCAGGCAGTCCCCTGATTATGTTTCGTGAGGTTCTTGACCTTCAGGATCTCTTCGAAAGCGGCGGCCGCTTCATCGTAGCGTTTCTGCTGTCTGAAAAGGTCGGCGCGGCGGTAGAGCGCGGTGGAAGCCTCATCGGAATTTTTCGCTGCCGCCGCCGCATTCCGGTAGGCTTGTCCGGCCTCGTCGTATTTTTTGGCTTTCGCCAGATCGCCGGCCTGCTTGAGCAGCGCCGAATAGGATTCCGCGGCGAATGCGGAACAGCAGGCACAGAGAATGGAAAGAATAACGGTTTTTTTCATGATATCACCTCAACTGCGTTTGAATTTGAGAAGTTGGACGGAAGGTTTGGTGGCAATCGGAACGATGATCCGTTTTTCGAACGTGACTTTCTTGCCGCCGATCGGCACGACCGTGGAATTGCCGAGGAATTTGACCTCGACCTGGTCCAGATTGTTGGCAATGTCCACGCTGTAAAGGCGGATGTCCTTCGGTTCGAAATCGAGCAGGATCGTCACATTGCTGCCCATGATCGGGAACACGCTGAGCAGGACGGCGATCTCGCCTTCGTCGTTTTCCCCGGCGAGCGCATAGACCGCGGGATCTTTGGTGATGGAGAGCCGGTGCGGATATTTCGTCATGATGCCGAAGGCTTTCAGCGCGCAATAGACCTTGGTGATCTCGCCGTAGGCGGTGAAGATGCCGAAACCGCGGCCGACGCCGGTGTAAAAACAGCTCATGTCCAGCGGGGTATCCTGCCATTCCATCAATACGGCGGCGGTGAACGCGGCGGAATCGAGGTATTTCATGAAATGGTCATAGACCATCGCCCGGCAGTTCGGCGGGGATTTGCTCCAGGAGCAGGGGGCGTAATGCCATTCGTTCAGGTGCAGTTCCGATTTGGTGAAGCCGTAACTGTCGACCAGGTCGCGCACGAACTGCACTTGATCGCGGAAGAATTCGATGTTGCTGCCGTAGCAGTGCCAGGAATAGAAATCCAGCGGAGCCTGCGCGTCCCGGCAGGCCTTGAGGAAGGTATTCACCGGCGCCAGGTCGTCGCCGATATGTCCGGGCCCGCCGATCATCAGGTGCGGAAAACGTTTTTTCAGATATTTCGAAGTCGTGATATAGAGTTCGGCGAACTGTTCCTGCGTGCCGGTCCATTCCCCGGCGGCGTCCGGCTCGTTCCAGATCTCCCAATATTTGATGTTGAAATGGAATCCGTCGGCCCAGCCTTCGTTGTAGTGTTCGATAATATGGGCGCAGATTTCAGCCCATTTCTGGAAATCCGCCGGCGGATGGATCCGGTATTTGATCGGCTGGTGTTCGATGCTTTCGCCGAGCCGGTAATAGACCGGAGTGCCGCCGTCGATGCACTGTTTCAGATAGTCGTCGGTTTCCTTGAACCGGTAATTGCGCGGATCGTGGTGGTCGAGGTGGAACAGCGGGAAGATCCGGGTGATGTCGACCAGGTCGCGGGCGTTGCTGTTGTAGGGCGCGTCGTGCATGCGGGCGCAGGCCGCGTGCAGTTCGTTGTAGGCCGGCAGGATCGCATCGCCGAGGCCGGGAGCCAGATTGACTCCGTTGAGTGCACGGATGGTGCCGATCCGTTTCGAGGCATCAAGTTTCAATTCAGGAAGGTGCATGGTTCGTGGTCCCTTTATGTATTTGCTGTTATGTATTTCGCTGCAGCCGGTTATCGGGTCTCACCGGCAGTGATTCCGATTTCGACATTATCCGCGCTGGCAAACTGAACTTTCGGAATGGTCAGCAGTCCGTTGTTGTCGATTTTAACTTCGGAAACTTTTCCGTTGATTTTCACCAGGACGGTTTCACCCAGTTTCGGCAGGAATTTCTGCCGGCGGCGGATCGTAACATCGGCCGTGACCGGATATTTGATTTCGGGATGGGAGATCTGAAGCGCGATCCGGTAACAGCCGGGTTCATCCTTCAGCGTTTTCCATTTGATCCCGCGGTTGATCCAGCCGATGAGGTCGCCGTCCGCGATATCGCCGGAACCGTAATTCCGGTTGTCGGAACAATTGCTGAACACCGGATATGAGGCATCCAGCCGGAACCGGAACAACGAGTTCAGTTCCTGCTCCTTTTTCCGGTCGGCGGGCATGGCACCTGCCATGCCGTGGGCGCCGTTGTTCCAGTAGACCGAGAGAAATTGCCTCGCCCGGTCCGCAGCTTTGAAGAAGGGCGGATTGTTTGCCCAGGGCATGGATTTGTCCTGCCTGCCGTTGCAGGCGAAAATCGCCGGCATGTCCGTTTCCGGATGAGCGATGTTTTTCGCTCCGTTCAGATAATCCAGCAGATCGGTCCCGTCCGGCATTTTAGCTGGATTTTTCCGCGTGAACTTGCCGACGGAGCACTGGATCCGCCAGGCGGAAGTATAACCGCCGACCTGGGACGGTTTCCAGGTGTAGGAATAAATCGGCACTACGGCGTTTACCGCGGCAAATTCTTGCGGGAAGTGGGTCGCCAGCTGGACCGCGCCGGTGCCGCCCATGGAGCCGCCGGTAATGTAGACTGCAGCCGGATCGGTCTGGAAATATTCCTTGACCCACCGGATCAGATATATCAGCAAACGTTCCGTATAGTTGTCACATGAAAATTCCGGGCCCAGCATGCTTTCGGCGATTTTCGGATTGTATCCCATCCAGAAGGTGGAAACCGCTTTCACGGCATCGCGGCTGTCCGAATATTCCGCCTTGGACAGATTCCTTCCGATCCAGACCCGGTCATTGAAGATGACCGAGACCCGGTCGGGACGCGACTGGATGAAGACCGTGAATTTGACCGGCAGACCTTCCCGCCAGCCGAGCGTCCGGTCGGTGAAAAAGAGATGGGTGCCGACGGCACGGCCTCTGGAATCCACACCTACACCGCCGCCGCGCCCGTGCAGATGAATGACCAGCGGACGGCCTTTGCCGCTGCCGCGGGGAATTTTCTTTCCGGCGATCTGGATCGCCTGGATCGGCGCCATGCTGACATCGACCGGTTTTTCCAGGGCGGCAAAACCGGCTGGTTTTCCATGATCCTGACAGCTGACCGCATAATAGCGTTTCCCGGTTTCTTTGCGGTTCATCGGGGTGTGTACATGGAGTCCGCCAGAGGCGGAGATCGGTTTGCCGCAGTCTTCGATCACGAATCCCTGCTGCCGGGGCGACCTGGTCTTATGTTCCGCCGTCTGTCCGGCGAAAATCTCTTCACTTTTCTGTTTCTGGCTCCGCTGCACCACAAATGAGGAAACATCGCGCCACCAGTCAACGGCACTGTCGGAGTTGAGACGGTCTGCCAGTTTTTCCGCCTGGTTGAAGTTCTGTTCCGTGATCGGTTTGGGACTGCTCCAAACCGTCAGACGGGCTTCCAAACTCAATCCGGTTTCTTTCCATTGCAGGAAGACCTGTCCGGCACGGTATTCCGCGGTCAGATCGGAGATTTCCGCCGAAAGGGAACCGACAGCCGCCGCAGCAGCCAGAGAAAGTATTTTTTTCATGATAAATGCCCATTAATTCGTATAATCAGGTTTCCAGGCAATATTGTTTTTATCCGGAGAAGTGCCCCGGAGAGGGTACCCCCGCTCCGGTCCGGCATGCCCATCCAGAAAACTGACATTCCAGCGGTTGTGATGGCGTTCGCCCGGTTTTCTGTAGAGTGCCCGAAGCAGGCCGCGGGGCCGACGATCGGTTTCCGTGGTGCTGTAACCAGGATAATACCAGACATCGCCGATGCCGTAAGTTTTGGATGGCTGGCGGGCCTGAGAATTACGCGTCCAGTATCGCGATTCCGGAGGGCTGATGTTCGTGTCGCTGAGCCAGACATTGAGCCCGTAATGGGTCCCGGCCCATGCCGTCATCCCGTCTACGTTGCCGATCCTGAACCTTTGCTCCGAATCGCAGCGGAGCACTTTGATCGGACGACCGCCGTCCATGCTGCTGTCGACCCTTTTCTGTTTCAGGATGCCGAGGTGAATAAAAACCGTGTGCCACCTGGCAGCCGCCCCGGTGGGGGAAATGGACTTGGCGAATTCCACCGTCGGATAGTATCCGTTGTAGGTGTCGACATACTCCAACAGATGCTGGGAGAGCGTATGCACGTTGCCAAGACATTTGGTTGCACGCGCGCTTTCACGTGCCTGATTCAATGCCGGCAGCAGCATCCCCGCCAGGATCGCAATGATCGCAATCACGACCAGGAGCTCTATCAAGGTGAAAATCCTGCTCGCACCGTCGGGGTTCCGTTTCAATTTCATACTCATTTTTCTTTCCTCCATTATTTATTTTTGTGAACTTTCACGAACGATCAGATTCAATTCGAAAGGACCGCAGGACGATCCGGTATTTCCGTTAATGCGGTCAAGCAGCATGCACAGCGTATTTTCAGCAATTTTCTTCCGGTCATAATATAATGTAGTCAGTTTGACCGGAAGGCATTGACCGATCAGCAGATTGTCCCAGCCGACCAGACCGAAATCCTGCGGGATGCGGATTCCGGCCGCCAGCAGTTCCTTCATCAGGATCGCCGCCAGATTGTCGTTCTCGGCAATGACGGCATCCACGCGGTTGGCCGGGAAATCTTCCCGAATGAGAGTCCGGCATTGCTCCGCCAGTCCGTCCACCGTGTTCCCTTCCGCGGAAAGGCAGAAGACGCGGCTGCCCGCCGGTGCGCTGTCCAGAAAACCGTCCAGCCGTTTCTGTTTGCTCTGTGTCAGTTTCTCCTGTCCGCCCGTGCTGCTGAGCAGGAGCAGAGCTGGGGTCCGGTAACCGTTGGAGAGCAGGTGATCCACCGCACATTTCATGCCGCCGGCAATGTCCACATCCACCGCGGATCCGTTTCCGGTCGTGGTATTGAGCACAAAAACGATCTTCGGATCATCTCCGAGCTGCTGATCCAGACGGCAGTTCAGCAGGGGATAATCGTGCGCGAAAGAAATGATGCCGTCGACTCCGTTCTGCCGGAGGGACTTGCAGGATTCCAGCAGCTTTTCCGGATCGTCATGCGCCTGTGCGATCAGGATCCGGTAACCCGCCAGAGCGGCGCAATGTTCGATTTCCGCCAGGATGGAAAACGTGGATTCGGGCGCGCGGGAATCGATGAGGACGCCGATGATCTTGCTGGCGTCGCCGCGGAGGATTTTGGCGCTGACATTCGGGACATACCCCAGATTTCTCGCGGCATCGGTGATCTTCTTGCGCGTGGCCTCCGATGCCCGGGCATATTTCTTGTTGCCGAGCACCGCGGACGCCAGCTGGAACGAGACTTTCGCTTTCGCCGCCACATCCCGTATCGTTGCAACCATTTCCACTCCCGTCTGTCAGTTATTTTTGCTTGAACGTTCTAGCATATATTATAACCGATTTTCTGTTTTTGTCAAGAGTTTTTGCCAAATATTCGCAAAAAATCCTTATAAAAATAAAAAATGAACTTGCAGAATCGCATTTGAAAGTGTAAATTTCGGTATTAACCATTGATTTGAAATTTCAGGAGATGAAAATGGCAATATTCAATCCGTTTCACGCGCTGATGCCGCGCCCCGAACAAGTGGCCGCGGTGGCGGCGGTCCCGTATGATGTAGTGAACAGTGAAGAGGCAGCCGCGCTGGCCGAGGGCAATCCGCTGAGTTTTCTGCGCGTTTCCCGTCCGGAGATCGAGCTGCCCGCCGGCACCGACCTCTATTCCGATGCGGTTTATGCGAAGGCCCGCGAGAATTTCAAACGTCTGATCGCTGCCGCTCCCCTGGAAAACGATCCCGAAGCCAATCTGTATGTGTATTCGCTCAAGATGGGCGGCCGCACCCAGACCGGCGTGGCCGGAGCCGCTTCCGCCGCCGATTACGATGCCGACATCATCAAGAAACATGAAAAGACCCGCCGCGACAAGGAAGACGACCGCGCCCGGCATGTGATGGAACTGCGCAACCATACCGGCCCGGTGTTTCTGACCCACCGTTCCGTTCCGGAGATCGATGCGGTCATCCGCGAGATCAAACAGGAAAAACCGTATTTCTCGTTCGTCGCTGCCGACGGGATCGAACATAAACTGTGGAAAGCCGGAGTCGAACGCAGCCGGAAACTTTCCGCGCTGTATGCGGATAAAGTGCCGTTCTTCTATATCGCGGACGGACATCACCGGGCGGCCTCGGCCTCGCGTGCGGCTGCCAAATGCCGCGCCGCCAATCCGAACCATACCGGCAAGGAAGACTACAATTTCTTCCTGGCGGTGGCGTTCCCCGCGGACGAACTCAAAATTCTGGCCTATAACCGCGCCGTGCATGATCTCAACGGCATGAATTCCGCGCAGTTCACCGAACGGCTGAAGGAGAAATTCACGATCGAGCCTGCCGTTTCCCCCGAACCGGCAAAAGGCGGCACGTTCTGCATGTATCTGGACGGCAAATGGAGTCTGCTGACCCCGAAATTCGACATTGCCGGACTGGGCGTGATCGAGCGTCTGGACGTAAGCATCCTGCAGGACAATGTGCTGGGGCCGCTGCTCGGGATCGACGATCCGCGGACCAGCAAACGGATCGATTTCATCGGCGGCATCCGCGGCACGAAGGAGCTGGAACGCCTGGTCAGGGAAGGCAAAGCCGTCGTGGCGTTTTCGATGTATCCGACCACGGTGCCGCAGCTGATGGACATCGCCGATGCGGGACAGATCATGCCGCCGAAATCGACCTGGTTCGAACCGAAACTGCGTGACGGTCTGGTGACCCACGCTTTCTGACGGAGGAACGGAAAATGGCGAAAACTCTGGCAGTGATCCCGGCGCGTTATGCCAGCACGCGTTTCCCCGGCAAAGTGCTGGCGGACCTCGGCGGCAAACCGATCATTCAGCACGTATGGGAACGCGCGGTCAGATCCAAGGCTGATGAAGTTCTGGTCGCCGTGGACGAACAGAAAGTTTTTGACGCTGTTTGTGCATTCGGCGGCAAAGCGGTCATGACCGCGAAAAACCATCCCACCGGTTCCGACCGGATCTGGGAAGTCGCCTCCAAATCCGATGCCGATGCGATCATCAACATCCAGGGCGACGAGCCGTTCGTGAAACCGGAAGTGATCGATTCGCTGATCGATGCGATCACCGCCGCGGATGCGCCGGAAATGGCGACCGTGGTGGTGCCGTGCAAACGGGCCGAATTCGAGAACAATCCGAACATCGTGAAAGTGGTGCTGAGCGCGGATTCGTATGCGTTGTATTTCAGCCGTTCGATGATCCCGTTCCTGCGGGTCGGTGGCACGGAGATCGAAACCTATCGGCATTGGGGAATTTACGCCTATCGCCGGACTGCGCTGGAACGGTTCGTTTCGCTGCCGGAAGGCAAGCTGGAACAATGCGAAAAACTCGAACAGCTCCGGGCGCTGGAAAACGGCATGCGGATCAAAGTGATCGTGACGCAGTATTCCAGCATCGGGATCGATACGCCGGAAGAACTGGCGAAGGCGGAGGCGTTTCTCGCCTCGCTGCAGAAAGGAAACTGAAAATGAATATCGTGAAAATCGGCAAATATGAAGTCGGGGCCGGGAAGCCGCTGCTGCTGATCGGCGGTCCGTGCGTGGCAGAAGGCGAAGCGGTCTGTCTCGAGATCGCGGCATTCCTGAAAGAAGCCTGCGCCAAACGCGGAGTCCAATATGTATTCAAAGCATCGTTCGACAAGGCGAACCGTTCCTCCGGACGTTCGTTCCGCGGCAACGGCATGGCCAAAGGGCTCGAGATCCTGCGCACCGTCCGTGAGAAAATGCAGGTGCCGGTCCTGACCGACATCCATGAATCGGAACAGGTCCCGGAAGTGGCGAAATCGGTGGACGTGCTGCAGATCCCAGCGTTCCTGAGCCGGCAGACCGATCTGCTGGTCGCCGCCGCAAAAAGCGGACTGCCGGTGAATGTCAAGAAGGGCCAGTTCATGGCGCCCGAGGACATGAAAGGCGTGGTGGGCAAGCTGGAAGATGCCGGCTGCCGGAATATCATGCTGACGGAACGCGGCGCTTCGTTCGGCTATCACAATCTGGTAGTTGACATGCGCGGACTGCAGACGATGCGTTCGTTCGGATATCCGGTGGTTTATGACGCGACGCATTCGGTGCAGCTGCCGGGAGGACTGGGCAATGCTTCGGGCGGCCAGCGGGAATTCATCCCGGTGCTGAGCCGGGCGGCGGCCGCGGCGGGGATCGATGCCATCTTCATGGAAGTGCATCCGAATCCGGCCAAGGCGTTGTCCGACGGTCCGAATTCTCTGGATTTTGCCGGTGCGGAAAAAGTGCTTGACGAGGTGAAGGCGATTCATGAGCTGGTCGGAAAAATGCAGTAAGATCACCGCCATCGTCCTGGATGTGGACGGCGTCCTGACGGACGGCCGGATCGGCTACCGGGACAATGGCGACGAGATCAAATTTTTCGATGTCAAGGACGGTCACGGGATCGTGCTGGCGCGCCGGGCCGGTCTGAAAGTCGGTATCCTTTCGGGCCGGAAATCGAAAGCCAACGCGGTCCGGGCGGCCGAGCTGCATTTGGATTTTTACTACGAAGGCTGTCTGAACAAGGCGGAAGGTTTTGCCGAACTGCTGAAAAAAGAAGGCCTGAAGGCGGAGGAGTGCATGTATATCGGCGACGATCTGGTGGATGCGCAGCCGATGTCGATCTGCGGCCTGGCAGTGGCGACCGGCGATGCTGTGCCGGAACTGGATGCTGTGGCGGATCTGCGGGTGAAAGCCCCGGGCGGCCGCGGCGCGGTCCGGGAGACAGTGGAACTTTTACTGAAGGAACAGGGGAAATGGGCAAAATTGCTCGAACGTTATTTTGGATTGTCCTGCTGATCGCCGGGGCAGTGTGCCAGGCGCAAGATGACCTGTCCGGTTCGGCCGCGTCGATGAAGAATTTCGCTTTGCCGGAATACAGCAAGGACAACGGCCGTCTGCAGTTCATCCTGTATGGTGAAAGCGCGCGGAACCTCGGTGCGCAGATCTTACTGGTGAATCCCAAGATCGATATCGTGAAAAATGACATCACCAACATCCAGAGCATTGTCTCGTTCGCTTCGCTGCAGCCTTATCCGCTGACCTGGACAGCGGGGCAGGTGGCCGATTTCTGGAAGAACAAGGGACATTCCCAGGCAGTGATTTTTTCCGACAGTGCGGAATATGACAAGAATCTGCGTCTGCTGCGGGGGGATGCTCCCGTGCATTTCCGTACCCCCGACATGTCGGTGGACGGTGTCGGATTCGATGCCGACCAGGACCGCAAGTTCGTGCATATCCGGAGCAAAGTCAAAATCGTGATCTATCCCGCGGCCCGGAAACGATCCGGGGTCGGGCGGAATTCTGCTGATGACAAATCCAAAAAGGAGAAGAAATAATGATGATGAAATCCCGAAAGATCGGTCTGGTCCTGGCGGCCGCCGGCATGCTGCTGTTCGGTGCTGACGCCTTTGCCCAGCTGCAGCTGTTTTCCACGACTCCTTCCAAAAAAGACCGGAAGAACAGTGAAGAACCTACCACCATCAATTCCGATGCCATGGATATTGACATGGCGAATGACAAGATCACGCTGCTCGGCAATGTGGATGTCCAGGATCCCGAAATGAATATCAAATGCCGCAAGATGATCATTTATCTGGGCAAGAACGAAAAGAAAGCCGAAGCTTCCACGGGTGATTCCACCCGGGATGAACAGTCCGGCAAGGAAGTGGTCAAGATCGAATGTATCGGCGATGTCGTGATCACCCGGCTCCAGGTCGAATCCCCGGACGGCAAAAAAGAAAATCAGCAGGCTTTCGCCGGCAAGGCGGTTTACATGGTCAAAGAAGAAACCATTACCCTGACGGAAGATCCGGTCCTGGTCAATGGTCCGAACCGCCTTATGGGAGAACGGATCATCCTGCATACCAAGACGGAACGGGTGCTGGTGTTCAAAGGGACCGCCCGCACCAAAGGGAAAATCGCGGAACAGAAATAACGGCGGAGCTGAAATCATGAGTGAAAATGAAGTGCTGCTGGATGCTCGCGGTCTGGTGAAAGCTTATCGCGGCCGCCGGGTGGTGAATGATGT
Source organism: Lentisphaerota bacterium (assembly GCA_015061565.1). Taxonomy (GTDB): domain Bacteria; phylum Verrucomicrobiota; class Lentisphaeria; order Victivallales; family UBA1829; genus SIG94. The sequence continues at coordinate 7,135 of SUWI01000096.1, read as the reverse complement.
CAACCTGAAGGTCAGCCGCGGCGAGGTCGTGGGGATCCTCGGCCCGAACGGCGCCGGCAAGACCACCTCCTTTTATATGATCACCGGTCTGATCAAACCCGATGCCGGCGTGATCAATTTCAAAGGGATCGATGTGTCGCAGCAGCCGATGTATGTGCGTGCCCGCATGGGCATGGGCTACCTGGCGCAGGATGCCTCCATCTTCCGGAAATTGACCGTGGAACAGAATATTTATGCGATCCTCGAAACGCTCGCGATTTCCAGAAAGGAACGCAAGGAACGGCTGGAACAGCTGCTCAGTGAACTGAACCTGACCTATCTGGCCAAACAGAAGGCGATGACCTTGAGCGGCGGCGAGCGCCGGCGTCTGGAGATCACCCGCGCACTGGTGACCAATCCTTCGTTCATCCTGCTCGACGAACCTTTCAGCGGGGTCGATCCCAAGGCCGTATATGAAGTCCAGCAGATCATCGAAGGTCTGAAAAAACGCAACATGGGGATCCTCATCACCGACCACAACGTGCGTGAAACCTTATCCTGCGTGGACCGTGCCTACCTGATGGCGGAAGGCACCATCTGCTGCGAAGGCAGCAGCGATTTTCTGGTAAACGATCCGACAGCCAGGAAAGTCTATCTGGGCCCGCGTTTCACCATGTGATCCGGGAGTCCCCATGATGGCCTTCCGTTTTCGTCATATCGCGGGAGTTTTATTTCTGCTGTCTCTGCTTTTCGCCGGATCGGGAGCGGAAATCAAAGCGGCGCCGCAGGGGATTTTTCCCAGCCGGATCCCGCCGAAACTGTTTCCCGCGGATCCCGGTCTGAGCAGCGCCCGGCGCCAGGCTGCCATCCGGGCCGGCCGTTTTCCGCAGGCCGCGTATGTCTATACCCGCAGAAAAGCCGTTTTCCTGCTCAATGGAGATCGGTCCTGCACCGTTTCACTGCAGGATGAGATCTATATCCGCAAAGCCTCTTTCACCTTCAGTTCTTTCGGACGCAATCAATTCCGCAAAGCCAAAGTGATCCTGCCGAACGGCCGCTGGTTCGAAACCGTCCCGAGCGGCTTGCCGTCCCTGCCTGCCGGCACCTTCCTGACCCTTACCGGAACGGTGAAAGTCGCATCGCCGCATCATCTGCCTCTTCAACAGATTTCTTACGATATGCAGAAATCGGCTCCGATCGCCGGGTTCGAGATCGGATTTTCCCCGCAGTTCCGCCACAAATTCTATCATGTGCCCGATTCTTTGACCGGCAGCCGCCGCGAGGCCGGAGGACGCATCGTCTATTCCTGGGAAGGCACGATCCAGCCGCTGGTCCCCTGCCTGTCGGAAACCTATCCCCGCTCCAGCCGTATGAGGCTGGTCCTGACTACTCTGACTTCCTGGAAAGATCTCCACCGGTGGGCGCTTTCGACCATGAAACCGGAAGAACAGCTGGATGACTTTTCCCGGAACCAGCTCCGGAAGCTGATCTCCGGCGTTTCCGATCCCGCTGAGAAGGTCCGCCGGATCTACGATCACCTCAACCGGATCCGCTACCTTACGGTTCCCGTCGGCGAAGCCAAATTCCGTCCCCAGCAGATCAGCGCCATGCTCCGCAACGGCTACGGCGACTGCAAGGACAAATCCAATGCGCTTTATGTGTTCTGCCGCGAACTCGGCATTCCCGCCGAACGCGTGCTGGTGAACAGTAACGGTCAAGTCGATCCGGCGTTCCCCAGCTGGCAGTTCAACCACATGATCGTTCATATCCCCGAACTGCCCGGATTCCCCGACGGCTTATGGCTCGATGCCGCGGGCGGAGAGGCTCCCTTCGGCGAACTCCCCGCCGGCACGCTGGATTCCGTCGGTTTGGTGCTGTCCGGACAGCCGCAGTTCCGCAAGGTGGAAGTCGGCGATCCCGAAAAGATCCACAGCCGGATCCGCGAACATCTGAAGATCTCCCCCGACGGAAAAGTCGATCTGCAGGTCCGTCTGAGCGGCCTTTTCGCCTCCCGGTTCCGCCGTTTCCTGAGTACGTCCGGAAACCGTCTCCGCAGCGAACTGGAAAATCTGCTCGATTCCCTGATCCCCGGCTCCGAAATGCAGTTCTTCCAGTTCCATTCCAATTCTTCCTATTACGATTTCCGTGCGCGTCTGCCGCTGGCGCATTTCCTGCCCGCCATGGTGGTCCGTTCCGAATTCGTGAAACCGTTCATTCCGAACTCGATCCCGCGGCCGATCCGGCTTTATGACGGCCATCAGCTCACTTTCTCCCGCCGGGTGGTGGCCGAAGGCCGTTCGTTCAAGGACTTCTCCTGGCAGATCCGCCGGGAACGGTATTTCGCCGAACTGAAGGTCCAGGGTGATCAGATCGATTACTCATTCGGGTTGATCCGGGTCGGGGATAATCAGATTTCGCCCTTGCTTTACAAGGAGATCCGCAGTGCCCTCAACCAGCTCCGGCTCCGCCTCAATTCCATTCAGGAAGCCAGAAAATAATAAAGGAACCGGATCCGCTGTCTTCCGGGATAAAGTATGGAATATACCACCTTTCTGCTGTTTTTCATTTATTTGACCGTTGTCGTCCTGATCGGACTGCGGTGCACGCGGCAGGTGCACAATGCGGACGACTTCTATGTGGCCGGACGCCGTGCCGGCGCGCTGCAGGTCGCAGGTTCGCTGCTGGCGACTGTGCTGGGCAGCTCCGCCATTCTCGGCAGCGTGGATTTCGCGTTCGCAAAAGGCTGGGCCGGAGCCTGGTTCATGCTCTGCGGCGCACTGGGGCTGACCGGACTTTTCTTCATGGTCAAAGCGCTGGCTTCCTTCAAGGTTTACAATCTGCCCGAACTGCTGGGAAAATTTTACGGCATGCAGGTACAGCGGGTCTCTTCCGGAGTGATCGCACTTGCCTGGCTGGGGGTGGTCGGAGCGCAGCTCATCGGCGCCGGAATGATAACCAGCACCGTATGCGGGATCCCCTACTGGAGTGCCACCGTCCTCATTACCCTTGCCATTGCTTTCTACACCGCCGCGGGCGGACAGTTTTCCATTATCCGCACCGACATTTTCCAGCTGGCCTTTATCCTCGCGGGGATCGGCGGCATGTTCCTGATGCTGTTCCTGAAACATCCGCAGCAGGAGACCCTGCCGCTGATTTCCGTAAAATTCACCGTTTTCGACCTCGCGGTGATGATCGTCGCCTATTCCAGCACCTATCTCGTCGGACCGGATATCTACAGCCGGCTCTTCTGCGCCCGCGATTTCCCGACGGCCCGGCGGGCGCTGCTCATGGCCGTGACGGTTCTGGTCCCGTTTGCATTCGTCCTGGCTTACATCGGCATTTACGGTGCAAATTTCCATCCGGAAGCAGCTCGCGGAAACGTGCTGTTTACGGTCGCCGGGGCGGAGCTGCCGCGTCCAATGACGCTGCTGCTCTTTTTTACGGTTCTTTCGGCGATCATGTCCTCGGCAGATACCACGCTCTTCACTGCGGCCGGTTTGCTGACACAATTTTTCGGCCTCGATAACGGCAGCTCCGCCAGGAGCATCCGGACCACGCGGATCTGCGTGGTATTCATTGCCGGAATTTCCTGCGGGGTAGCGCTTTTCTGGAAATCCATCCTGGATGTGTTGCTTTTCGCCTTGAGCGTCTATTCCGGAGCGTTCGTTCTGCCGACCGTCTGGATCCTGCTCGGTTTCCCGCCCCGCCGGCTGCACGCGGTTTGCGCTATGGCCGTCGGCGGAAGTCTGGCCCTCGCCGGCAAAATAGCCGGAGGCAGGATCGGCAACCTCTTGGTCATAGCCGCATTTGCCGCCGGTCTGCTGATCCTCCTGTCCGGGGAGATTTCCCGGAGGTTCCGCCAAAGAAAACGGAAACCGTGAAGTTCTGCAGACTCCGGTCTTGTCTTATGGCGTCACCAGCACCGTCGATCCGCGCGGCGCGAGCGTAAGACTGCCGGAGATTTTGCGGTCGTTCCACAGATCGTAAGCGGGGCAGGGCAGGGAAATGATTTCTTCCTGTTCGCTGAAATTATAGAGGAAAACGAAGCGTTCGTTTTCGCCTTCGCGGACGGCGCATTTGACGTTGTCGGGCAGCCCGGCAAGCATCGGCGCAACACCCGCTTCTGTCAAAATGTCAAAATAGAATTTCCTGAGGAAATCATCTTCGAAATTGGCACCGAGATAATAGACGCATCCCTTTCCCGAACGGCGGCGTGTGACCGCCGGTGTCCCGGCATAGAAATCCTCCTGATAAGTGCCGAGAATTTCAGCATCGTGATTCCGCAGCACTTCCGCCGCTTCGAGGACCTTGACCGTGGATCCGTTTATGCTGACGCTCTGGGGCCGTCCAGGTTCCATGCAGTCGAGATCCAGGACTTCGACGCCGGTCAGCGGCGTGAGGTCGGCCGGACGGTAACAAAGCGAATCCTCGTTGACATAGCCGAACATGTGTGTCACGATCAAGGTGCCGCCGGAACGGACAAAGGCCTCCAGTTTTTCGCGGATACCGGTTTTCACCATGAAAAGCATCGGGGCGACAAGCACGCGGTAAGGTGAAAAATTGCCGCAGCTTTCCACCACGCCGAGCGGGAAATTGCTTTCCCAGAGCGCCCGGTAATGACGCAGGAAAACGCTGTGGACATCCTTGAAATTATGCGTGTAGTCGCCGTGTTCGAGCGCCCAGCAGTTGTCCCAGTCCCAGATCAGCGCCGTTTCGATTTTGCGGGTCGTGCCGACCACCCGGTCAAGATTCCGCAGATGCGCTCCGTAATCGGCGACCTGACGGAAGGTCAGGTTGTTTTCCGAATTGTCGTGTCCGACCACGGCCCCGTGGAATTTTTCGAATCCGCCGCGGCCCTTGCGCCATTGGAAATACATCGTGCCGTCCGCACCGTGACCGACGGCCAGCAGCATTTCCCTCTGCAGTTCCCCCGGACGGCGCAGATGCGCATAAGGCCGGAAATTCGGCACGCCCGGCGCGGATTCCATCATCACAAAGGGCTTCTGCTTCATCGAATAATGCAGATCATGCAGCATCGAAATACGTGCGGCGACCTCTTTTTCCTCGCCGACATACCACATCGGATAACAGTCGTCGGCGATGAAGTCGCATTCCCGGGCCAGCCGGAAGTAGTCGATTTCCTTGTACAGACCCATCATGTTGGTCGTCACCGGTTGGTCGGAATATTTCCGGATGACGCCCTTTTCGAAGGACAGGAAATCGCGCATCTGTTCGGTACAGAACCGCTTCCAGTCGATCCGGACCGCTTCCAGCGCCGGGTCGCGCGGATCGATCTCGTCGAACGCGGTAAAGCGGTGGCTCCAGAATCCGCTCCAGATGCGGCGGTTCAATTCCCCGACCGTACGGTATTTCTCTTCCAGAAAGCGGTAAAACCGGGCCAGACAGAGCGGACAAAAACATTCGCCGCTCAGTTCGTTGCTGATATGCCAGCCGAGAACCGCCGGATGTTTGCCGTAGCGTTCGGCCAGTTTCGAATCGATGATCCCGGTTTTTTCCCGCACCAGTTCCGAGGAAAAGCAGAGATTGTGGCGCATCCGGTATTCCTCGCGGCGGCCGTCTTCGATCACCCGGCGGCATTCCGGATATTTTTTCGCCATCCACGGCGGACGCGCTCCGGAGGGAGTCGCCAGAAAAGCTTTCCTGTCGCTTGCATTGAGGCGGTCGAGAATGTCGTCCAGCCAGCCGAAAGTGAATTTGCCTTCCTCCGGTTCCAGCTGCGACCAGGAAAAAATCCCGACCGAGAAAACATCACAGTGCGACAACTCCATCAGCCGGAGATCATCGTCGATGATCCCCGGCGTATCGAGCCATTGATCCGGATTGTAATCGCCCCCGTGCAGAATATGGGGGTGATCCGGGAACAGCAGATGCCTTTTCATCATTGGTTCAGTCAAACGACCGGATCTCTTCGATCAGCTTCGTCATGCGGACCGCATCGTCGGCTTTGAGCGTGTTTTCGCATTTGCCTTCAACCGCGTCCTTGAAGTGTTCGAGTTCCATCACGAACGCGCTTTTCTGCGCTTCGCCGATTTCCTCTACGCGATATTCGTTCGAGTGCATGATGATCCGGTCGGGCCGTTCCACCCGCATGTACCCGTTTTCCCCGAGGAAAGTGATCGTGAGGTCGCGGAAACAGAAAGTGGTATGGTCACAGTAAAGACCCTGCAGGTTGGCGGTGATGCCTTCGCCGTAATCCACCAGCGCGTGGAAGGAGTCTTCCTTTTCCCAGCCGCGTTTGTGTCCGAGGCGGGCGCACAGCACTTTCTGCGGGAACTTGCCGGAAATGAATGAGATCAGATCGAAATCATGAATGGAGAGTTCATACATGGCGCCGGTGCGTTTGACCCATTCGCCGCCGGGACGGGGATTGAAAGCCTGCTCCTTGGTGGTGACGATGGAAACGAGCTGTCCGATTTCCGGCAGCAGTTCTTTGGCTCTCCTGAAAATCGGTTCATAACGCATTTTGAAACCGACGCCGAGCAGGACTTTCTTTTCGTTTGCGAGCCTGACCAGTTCCTCGCCCTGAGCGACATCGGTCGTGAGCGGTTTTTCCGAGAACACGTTGAAGCCGCGGTTGAGCAGCGCTTTGATCACCGGATAATGGGCATGCGGCGGCGTGACCACGCTGACCGCATCCAGATCGTCCGGCAGTTTCGCCATATCCGTGATGACTTCCGCACCGCAGAGACCCGCAACGTTTTTGGCCTTGCTTTCATCCAGATCGCAGGCATAAGCGACTTTGACTCCTTCGATTGCACTCCAGGAACGGGCGTGAGTTCCGCCGATTCCGCCGCAGCCGACAATTCCGACTTTGAACATTTTTTTGCTCCTTATTTTTTCCCAGGCCGGATTGGATCCGCCTGCTGTTTCTTATTTTCAACTGACCTGTCCGGGTCTGTCTTCTTCCCGGTCTTTCGAATGGTCCACGCGTCCGTCATCGGAGTAGTCCACTTGTTTGGCGTCCAGGGCCTTGAAGAGCCGCCGCAAATCCATTGTGCCGCCGATCAGGAACCAGACCGTGGAGACGATCGCCACGACACATGGGACATAGACACTGGTAATATGCATTTTGATCGCCCACCAGTGCGCCGGCCAACGGTAGAACGCGTTCCAGATGATGATGCCGATGAAGCAG
>SUWI01000095.1 GCA_015061565.1 Lentisphaerota bacterium | reverse complement strand
GCTGCCGGTTTCTGAGCCGGGACTGCGGGTTTCTTTGCCGGAGCCGCTGCGGGTTTCTTTGCCGGAGCCGCTGCCGGTTTCTGAGCCGGGACTGCGGGTTTCTTTGCCGGAACCGCTGCCGGTTTCTTGTTCAGTGTTTTCACCGGGGCAGGCGCCAATCCGGCGGTTTTGGCCGGAGCCGGTTTTGCGGCATCTGCCTTGGCGGGAGCAGCTTTGGCCTTGGCCGGGCCCGCTTTCGCTTCCTGTTTCAGCAGCAGGGAGCTTTCCGCGGAAACCGTCGCTTTGGAACGATGGCCGGTCATCACTGCCAGGATCAGTGTCAGCACGAAAAAGAGCGAAAGAAGCACCACCGTGACCTTGGAAAGCTGGCTCATGGCCTGCGCACCGAATACACTTTCTCCGATGCCGCCGAACGCGGAACCAAGGCCGCCGCCTTTGGAGGGCTGAACCAGAACCAGACCGATCAGCAGCACTGCGATAAGCACCACTGCCACATAAAGAAATGTACTGATGACTTCGAACATTTGACTATCACCTTATTTTGTTATTTGTTTTTCTCAGCTATTCAAGATTGGTACAATATCACCTGTTTTCTTTATTTTCAACCCGGAAAATCAATCTTTTCCGGCTTTTCTGCCGGTTTCTGCCGGAAAATGGCATGCACAGAGGTGTTTCGGGTCGCCGCCGATGCTCCGCAGGACCGGATCCTCCTGCCGGCAGATCTCCCGGCAATACGGACAGCGGGGATGGAAACGGCAGCCGGACGGGGGCTTCAGCGGAGACGGCACATCGCCGGTCAGAATGATCCGTTCGGTTTTCTTTTCCGACCAGGTGGTCGGCACCGAAGAAAGCAGGGCGCGGGTATACGGATGAGCCGGATAAGTGCAGAGCTCGTGCGCAGGTCCGGTCTCCGCCAGACGCCCCAGATACATCACCATGATCCGGTGGCTGATATGCTCGACCACCGCCAGATCGTGCGCTATGAACAGGAACGCCACGCCGGTGTCTTTCTGGATGTCCTGCAGCAGATTGACGATCTGCGCCTGCACGCTCACATCCAGCGCCGAGACCGGTTCGTCCGCCACGATGAAACGCGGCTGTACGGCCAATGCCCGTGCGATCCCGATACGCTGCCGCTGGCCGCCGCTGAACTGATGCGGATATCTTCTGGCATGTTCCGGTTTCAGTCCGACCTGTTTCAGCAGTTCGGCGATCCGGTCCGCCCGTTCCTGTTCATTCAGCTTCGTATGCAGTTTCAGTGCTTCTTCGAGCGCGCTGAAGACACTCATCCTCGGATTGAGCGAGGCATAAGGATCCTGAAAAATCATCTGGAAACTGCCGCGCATCCGGCGCAGTTCCCTGCCCCGCAGCGAGCCCAGATCGATCCCATCCAGGTAAATTTTGCCGGAGGTGGGTTCTTCCAGCCGGATCAGCTGCCGCGCCAGCGTGCTTTTGCCGCAGCCGCTTTCGCCGACCAGCCCCAGCGTCTCGCCCGCATCAAGCTCAAAGGACACATCGTCCAGAGCACGGACGACCCGTTTCGGTCCGAACAGCGGCGAAGGCGCGGGGTAATACTTTTTCAGATGTTCCACCCGGAGCAGCGACATGGATCCAGATCCTTGAAATCAGCCGGAACGGTTTATTTGGCGTATTCGACCGCCCGGGTTTCGCGAATGACGGAAACCTTGATCTGTCCCGGATAATTCATCTCTTTTTCGATCCTGGCGCAGATATCGCGGCTGAGCACCTGGGCCTGGCCTTCCGAAATCTTTTCGGGCTGGACCACCACGCGGATCTCGCGTCCGGCCTGCAGCGCGAAGCAGGATTCCACCCCGTCGAATTCGCCGGCGATGGTCTCCAGCTGTTCCAGCCGTTTCAGATAGAGCTCGGTGGTTTCGCTGCGGGCGCCGGGACGCGAGGCGCTCAGGGCGTCGCAGGCATTGGCCAGATAGGCGTAAAGCGAGGTGCCTTCCACTTCCTCGTGGTGGGCCGCCACCGCATTGACGACATCCTTGGCCTCGTTGTATTTGCGCAGCAGGTCCGCGCCGATCGCCGCATGGGTGCCTTCCACCTCGTGATCGACCGCTTTGCCGATATCATGGAAGAGACCGATCCGCCGGGCTTTCTGGGCGTCCAGACCCATTTCCGCCGCGATCGTGCCCATGAAGGCCGCGGTTTCAATGGAGTGCTTCAGCACATTCTGGGAGAAACTGAAACGGAACTGCAGACGGCCCAGCAGCGTGATCAGCGGCTTGGGCACTCCCTGCAATCCGCAGTCCAGCACGGCTTTTTCGCCGGCGTCGAACACTTCGTCGTCGATCTCCTTGCGGATCTTCTTGATCAGTTCTTCGATCCGGGTCGGATGGATCCGTCCGTCCGCAATCAGTTTTTCAAGCAGACGGCGCGCCACTTCCTTGCGGATGGGATCGAAACAGGAGATCACCACCGCTTCCGGAGTGTCGTCGATCAGGATATTGACGCCCGTGGCGGCTTCCAGAGCACGGATATTGCGTCCTTCACGGCCGATGATCCGGCCTTTCATCTCGTCGTTGGGCAGCGGAATGGTCGCGGTCGTGCGTTCATAGGTGCAGTCCCCGGCATAGCGTTGGATCGCGAGCATCAGCAGCCGCTGGGATTCCCGTTCGGCTTTCTGCTTGGCTTCTTCCACGAGGTTGCGGATCAGGATCCCGCATTCGTTTTCGACTTCGCCTTTGAGTTTTTCCAGCAGCATGGCCGTGGCGGCTTCCCGGTCGAGTCCGGAGATCCGCTGCAGTTCGTCGATCTGCCGCAGAATGTTTTTCTTGAGTTCCTCTTCCTTGCCGGTCAGCCGTTCCTTGATCTGATCGATCTCGCGCTCTTTGTTTTCCATGTTCCGGACTTTGGCGTCCAGGGAATCGGATTTGCGGTCGAAGTTTTCTTCTTTCTGGGCCAGACGTCTTTCCGAAGCCTGGATTTCCCGCCGCCGTTCCTTCATCTCATTCTCAAAATCCTCCTTGATCTTGAGGACGTCGCTTTTGGCGGTGACACGGGCTTCGCGGAGGATCCGCTCCGCTTCACGCTCGGCATCGTTTTTCATCTGATTTGCCGCTGCAACGGACTTGGAACCGGCTGCACGCACCACAAAGTAATGCACGATCATGCCGGCAATCAGTCCCACCACCAGGGCGGCGGCCGCATAAATGACTGACATCATGACAATTTTCTCCTTTATCTGTTATTCAAGTTCACTCCGGCGGAATACCGCGGATTCGGTCACCACCAGTTCCAGGAACCGGTCATGCTTTTCCATCGGCAGCGCCGCCGTCATCTGACAATCATAAGCGATTCCCGCGGCTGTCCCTTCGATCCCGGCGAGGAAACGGTCATAGATCCCTTTCCCCCGGCCGAGCCGTCCGCCCTTCCGGTCGAACGCCACTCCGGGCACCAGCCACAGCGCTTTTCTCAGCATGTCCTGGGGCATCGACGGTGCATCCCGCGGCGGTTCGGGCATTTTCCATTTGCCCTCCACCAGCGTGAATGCTTCATCGGCAACCGCCATTTCATACCGGGAATCCTCTTCCCGCCAGCGCGGGAAACAGATTGTCTTGCCTTCCGCACGGGCTTTCCGGAGCAGCGGGATCAGGTCCGGCTCCGTTCCGTCGCCGGCATACGCCGCAACGGTTTTTGCTTGCCGGAATTCCGGCAATGTTTCTACTCTGGCACGGATCGACAGATCGGCAGACTTCCGGTAGTCCGGGGCAAGATCACGCCTGGCCTGGAGTTTTTCCCGCCTCAGAAGCTGCTTTTCAGTTGGTGTCTGATCTGTCATCGCCGTGTTTCTGTTCCCTGAACGGACAGCGGCAGCGGATCAAGGTCTGCAAGATACGGAACGGACCCTTCCCGCGGCTTTTGGACCAAGCCTGCGGTCACGGATCTTTCAGCCTGTTTTCGGCTGTTTCCTGACATGTGAACAAAATCCTCCGCCGTCATGCGATCGGTGACGATACATCTTTCTTCCGGGGATTTCGTGACGGTTATCTCAACACTTTATAAAGAAAAAAGGCCGCCCTCCCGGATCGACTGTCGTCTGATCCGAAAGCAGCATATCCATTTTGTTTACAAATATTTCCATAAGCCGCGAAACATCCCGTTTCCAGTGTATTCCACCGGTCCGCCAAAGTGTTAAGTTCTGACGTTTTATATGTGAATCCTTCCGATGCCTTTCGGCATCTTCCGGCCATTGATAAGTAAAATACCTCTTCCTATGAAAAAATAAAGTTTTTTTTCTAAAAAAAAAGCATTTTTTTTCAAAAAAAACGATTTTTCTTCGAAAAAATGCCCGAAAAATGAAAAATTCATCTGGATTTCGGTTTTTCAATGACAGCAGCAAAGCAATCAGCCGCGGACATCCCCGCGAAAGTCCGCGCGCAGATGTTCTTCTCCGCCAGCGTCGCCGACGCCCGCGTCCTGGAGAAGATCCGCGAAGTCACCCGCGCCTGGTTCCGCGGCGAACTCGGCCTGGCCGAGGCCCGCAAACGGTTCGCACAGTGGATCGACGCCCGCGGCATCGGCGACCCGACGGCCCGCCGCATGTCCAACATCGCCTCCACCGGACGGATCGACCTGATCCTTTCCCAGCAGGCCAAGATGGGCGCCGCCCTCGGCCGTTACCAGGTCAGCCGCGATCCCGACATCGAGGAGCGTTATCCCTGCTGGCGGTACATCGCCGGACACAATCCCCGGCCGGAACATGCCGCCCTCAACGGCAAGGTCTTCCGCAAGGACGATCCCTTCTGGGCGACCCATTATCCCCCCTGGGATTTCAACTGCAACTGCGACGTCGAGGACTGCGACGAACCCGCGCAGACCCCGCCGAAATACGACGGCAAGCCCCCCGAAAGCGGCTTCCAGTTCGATCCCGCCCATGCGTTCGAACGGTTCGATTTCTCGGCGATCAAGGATCCCGCGCTGCAGGCACAGGCCAGGGCCGGCGTGATGCAGATGCTGGGTCAGACTGGTCCGACAAGTCAGACCGGTCAGACGGGCCAGACACCCCACGCGGAAACACACAAAGAGCATGTGGCCAGACGCCGGGAACAACTTGAAAGAGCCAGGGAAAACCGCTTCAAACGGGAAGCCGAACTGCTGGGCGGTGCAAAAGCTATCGAAGGAAAGCATACCAGACAGCAGGATCTAAAAAACACGAATCCGTTTTATGTCCCGCGGGTTGGACCTTACTCCGATAATTGTCAGCGCTGCATCGCCGCTTATGAGGCGAGAAGGCGCGGTTATGATGTCAGGGCCAAACCTTACCTGGAAGCTGACTCCCTTTCCATCGGGGACGGCTGGACGCGGCCATTCAATAATGCCAAGACAATAGACTGCTCCAGCAATTCCGGCATGGAAAGTAAAGCGAAGATCCTTGAAGCCATGAAGGAAATGCCCGATGGTGCGAGATGTGGCGTGCATATTATGTTTACAGAATATGACGGGCATGTTTTTATCGCGGAAAAAGTGGGAGGGAAAGTTGTGTTTGTCGATCCGCAGTCGAATAAAAAAGATGCTTCCTATTTGTTTTCACAAGCAACGGGGAAAGATATTTCCATTATGCGGCTTGACAATCGGAAATTTAATGCTATGGTAGAGAAGTGTTGTGATGTAGGAGTGTAAAAATGATTTCAATTGAAGAAGCCTGCAGAATTGCTTTGACAAAAATCCCGGAAAACAAGAAAATAATCGAAGTTCTTGAAACGGATCTTTTCTGGGTTTTCGTGGATGAGACATTTGAAAAACCGGTTGTTGGTCCATCGCCATTGGCCGTTTTCAAAAATGATGGGCATATTGAACCTTGTTCCCCGGTTCACATGCAACTTGAAATTTATGATTCCATGTCGAAGAAAAAGAAAATACCCTTTCCCGAATACCTTGTAACATCAGGAAGGGCCAAAATTCCGATTCCCAGCGGGAACTGACCGCTGATATCTGAAAACCTGAAAACTTTATCCGCACACTGGTGAAACACCCCGTGTGCTTTTTCGCGCTTTTTTTCTGACCTACCACGGCGTCACCGCAGCCGGGATGTGTTTTTTCTCCTTGACACTCCCGGCTGCGGGCTTTTCCCGCGCCAGCCGCACCATCGGCTCACGCGCCAGCGGAAGACCCGTCCGGCTGTCCAACACCGCTTCGCCCGAGGCAAAGCGTATAGGTCCTATAAGACTTATAGGTCTTATTTTCCCCGGTCCGCGTTCTCTGAAAACTGAAAACTTGCAACTGAAAACTTATGAGGTTTGCACAATGACAGAACCCGAGCGCACCGCGCCCGAATCTTTCCTGCTGCTGAAATTCGGCGCCAATGTTTACACCAAAGACGGCAAGGAAGATTCCTTCCGGTTCGACGACGCCAGATCAGAAAAGAATCTTCGCCAGCTGAAACAGAAGATACAGCAGGAACAGATTCCAGAGGAAAGAACTCAAACTCGTTTTTCCGTTTTCGCAGCAGTTCATCTCAAACTCCTTCAGCGGAAAAGGTTGACGGCTTCCCGGAACATTTCACCGAAGACGGTGTAGGGCAGGACCCAGCGGAGCAAAAACAGCAGAACGGCCAGCTGGCACGCTGTCCAGATCAGCCCGATGATTGAAATTTTGTTTTTGCAGCACTCCATATCAGGCTCCTTTTTTCAACAATATAACACGGTTTACGCAAAATGCAAACGTTCGGAACGAGAACCGAATCAAGTATCGTACCGATTTATTTTTTCGGCGTGATATCCGGTTCCATCCGGGAGATCTTGCCCGGATTGCAGTGGTCCTGGGTCTTGCCGGCCAGCAGATCCTGATAATATTTTTTCTTGTATTTCAGGATCTCCATCTGCTGGTTCAGCACCTGCAGCTGCTCATGCAGCACTTTCTCCTGCCGGAAGATCAGTTCCGCCCGTTCGGGAATGGTCGAATCGCCTTTCAGGCACATCCGGATATATTTGCGCACATCGTCCACCGGCAGACCGGTCATGCGCAGACAATGCACCAGTTTGAGCCACGCCAGATTGCGGTCGGAAAACATCCGGATATTCCCTGCCGTCCGATCCACTCCGGGGATCAGATCGGCATTGTCATAATAGCGCACGGTATAAGTGGTCATCCCGAGTTTTTCCGCCACTTCCTTGACGGTGTATTTCGGGGTCGTATCGGTCAGCCCTTCGAACGGATGCCGGTCCTTTTTCATCTGCATTCCCTTTCATTTTACTGTTAGAGTAACTTTAATATACATCTTTTTTTCCGGAACGCAAACGGAAAACCGCCGCAACCCTTGATTTTTTGCCGGACACCGTTTATATTTCGGTATGAAACCGCAGAATGAAAAGGAGGGATCATGCCGGAACTGCCGGAAGCCGAAACCGTGAAACGCGCACTGGCGCCCGCACTGGAAGGGCGCTCCATTACCAAAGTCAGACTGTTCCGGGCGACGCTGCGCAGTCCGCTGAAACCGCTCCGGAAAGGGCTGCCCGGACGGAAGATCCTGAAACTGCTCCGCCGCGGCCGTTACATCCTGGGTAAACTGGATGACGGCCGGTTTCTGGTGATCCATCTCGGCATGACCGGGGTGATCCGGATCGAGGACGAAACGGTCCCGCACCGGAAACACGAACATGTTTTCCTGTACCTGGACAACGGTGAGATCTTCCGGTTCGAAGATGTCCGCCGGTTCGGTGAACTGGAAGTGCATCCCGCGGGAAAAACCGGCTTGCCGGCCAAATTCGATTCCTTCGGGCCGGAACCGCTGACGGATGAATTTTCGCCCGAGTACCTTTATGACTGCTCCCGGAACGTCAAAGGATCAGTCAAGAATTTCATAATGGACAACACGGTGGTGACCGGGATCGGCAATATTTATGCGGCTGAAACGCTGTTTGCGGCAAAAATCGATCCGAGGAAACCGGCCGGAACTCTGACGCGTCCGCAATGCCGCCGCATCGCACTGCAGGCCAAGCAGATATTGACCAGGTCTATTGCGGCGGGCGGCACCACCATTGCCGATTTCAAGCATGTGGACGGAACGGAAGGCAAATTCACGGTCGAGCTGCAGGTTTACGGCAAAGGCGGCGAACCCTGTCCGAATTGCGGCACCGTGTTTCAAAGCGTAAAAATCGGGGGCAGAACGTCGGTGTTCTGTCCCCAATGTCAGAAATAAGGATAACGCTTTGTTTCCTGCCGGCTTTGCCGGACTGCTCAATCTTCCTGTTTCATGATGGTGAATGAAATCGGCCGCACCGGATTTTCCTTGCCATTGAAGGTCTGGAAATAAAAATAAAATTGGTCCGCTTCCACTCCGGTCAGATTGAGGATGCCGCTGAAACGGACGATATCATTTTTTTCTTTCAGGAGCTTTTCTCCGGTGAGCCAGACGCCTTTGTCATAGACTTTCTTGCCGTTTTTCAGTGCAATGATCATCAGCCACACGGCCCGGATTTTTCCTTCGGCCTGCCCCTGGAGCAGCAGACGTCCGCAATATGGCCTGATCGCAGTCCTCACGGACATGACGAACTGATTTTTGTCGTTTTTGACGGGAATAAAGAAACCGTTATCGGCCTTTTTGCCGATGACCGGCATGAACCGGGCAGGATCGATCACGATATTGTCCTCAGCGGGAAGAGACATGCAAAAAGCCTGGATGCAGAAAAAGAAGATTGGAAATTTCATGTTTTTGAAAACCTTTCGAAATTTATTGTTGAAGGATGAACAGGCCGAAACGGGCAGGGTCGAATCCGCCGGTGATGCCGGGGAAAAGATTCATATAATAATCCCAGCGGGTGCCGGAATCATCGTCGAACACCACAGCTGAGAATCCGAAAACACGGTCCGAAGCCGGATTGATCTCCAGACTTTTCATGGGGATCTTCAGCTCGTAAAAAGTGGTTTTGCTGTTTTCGTCGCGCCGGACGGCATATTCGGAATGTTCAAACAATTTCCGGTCCGGACCGTAATAAAAAACGGGAACAGATTTGCCGGTAGCGAGGGCCAGTGCGATATTGGTGTCATCGGGCCTTCTGCGGTCTTTGCCGAACCCGAAAGCATTGGTTTTCGGATCGAAAGCGAGCTGGAAAATATCGCCGGCGGCAACTCCCGCGGCAGAATGTTTATTGCAATGGAAATCATCCTTCACCGTGGCGAAAACATAAATGTCATTGCCGTCGTG
Source organism: Lentisphaerota bacterium (assembly GCA_015061565.1). GTDB lineage: Bacteria > Verrucomicrobiota > Lentisphaeria > Victivallales > UBA1829 > SIG94. Next base: position 10,209 of record SUWI01000095.1, on the reverse strand, counting down.
AGCGAGATTGAGCCGGACCGAAAGATCGTCTTTACCATGCCAGCCGAACACATCGATGGGATAAATCAGCTCGGCGGAATCGAAGTTCATGGCCGGAAGATCTTGCCATTTTTCCGGAGAGGCATCAGGCTTGAACGGTTTGGCAAGTTTCGGGATCTCTGTCAATTTCGGAATATCGAACGCAAGGGACATCTGCTGTCCGTTTTCAGGGAAATCCAGGGTGAGACTGATTTCCTTCTGCCCGTCTTTCAATGGCAGTTCCAGAATAACATATTCCGATGGCGGGACCAGGACATCGTTTTTTCTGCCGTCATAAGTGAACCGGCATCGGACCGGATTCACGGTCGATTTCGAGCTCAGATACAGTTTGACCAGATTCCGTGTTTTCATTCTGAAATCGGCCTTGAGCGGATCGCGCATGATGAATTTCATACCGCCCAGAACTTTTTTCGCCGCGGCATAATTTTTCACGTAAAACAGGACCGGTTCGTAACCTGCACTGAAACGTATTTTGCCTTTATCCGCCTTGAATTTCAACGGCAGTCCGTCCATATCGGTCAATCTGACGGCATCCATGATAATATCGGGCGCATTTTCCGGATTGCAGGTCCAAACCGCACCGCATGCAGTGCCGTCGGATTTGCCGTAGACGGCAACGACCGTATCGGCGGCGGGGATGGAAAAGTCCGCCATTTTCACATTCCGCAGGAAGCGTGCGATACTGCAGTAAGCCGCCACGGAGGGCAGCGGATTTTCACCGATCCAGTGAGCGTAAGTGGATTTGCCGGTTTCATGCATCCCGAGTGAGGTGTAGAACCCGATGCTGGTGAAGCCCGCCGCGCGCGCCATCAGCAGGGACTGCGCCAGACAGCAGGCATACCGGTTGAGCAGCACCGGATCGTTGACGGATTCCAGCATCAGTTCATATCCGAATTCGGAAATGAAGATGTTTTTGCTGTCCGGAACGGATTTTCCGACCACTTTCAGCGCCGCATTGCGCTGTTCGATCAGATCGGTCACCGGTCCGGGAAGCGGGTCTTTGGGTCCGATCCGCCGCGGCCGGGCATAACTGTCGATCCCGAAAGAATTCAGGACGCCCGGCAGCCGGCTGTATACGGAGGAACTGAACAGAAAATCATTGCGGCAGTCAACATCACAGGGACGGACGGCGGTGATCACCGCATTCGGATTTTTCGCCCGGATGATCGAAGCGCCGATCCGGATCAATTCAGCCGTGCGTTCGGATACATATCCGGCACTGAAAACGCCTTTCAGGTCGTCCGGATATTTATTCTTGTAATACGGATTTAGCCCGAAACGGGCATCAAGTTCGCCGCCGAATTCCCACACATCGACATATTTCCAATACTGTCCGACCAGTTCTTCCATGAATTGCCGCCAGTCAGCATCGGCATTCTTTCCCGGAACAAACCGGACGGGTGAAAGTCCGTATCGTTTCATTGCGGCTTTTTCCTCCGCGCTGAAGAGACGCTCCGGCGGATGCATATCGATCATGAGCTTGACCGCCAGGCCGGCTTCCTTGTCTTTCCTGACCGAATTCATACCGTATATTTTGATTTTGCCTTTTTCCGATGCGGCATAGCTGAATCCCTGCGCATAATAGCGCCAGGAGGCACCCATGCGGAGAAATATTTCGCGCGGAGTGAAAAGTGAACAGATTCCGCTGAAGGGAAGGATGGATTTGTCCGCCGGAACCGCAGGCACAGTCACGACATAGGAACGGAAGTCTTTGCCTGCGCCTTCCTGCGAACGGATTTCAGCTTCGACTTTGAACCAGCCGACCTGCTTCGGGGTGAAATCGGGCACGAACCGGAACATCCCGTCCTGATCGAAAACCGGAGTGGTTTCATATTTTTTGATCAGTCTGCCATTTTTGCTGATAATGCGGACCGTCAGACTGCATGTGCCGGTTCCCTTGAAACGCCGGACCGATACGGTCAAGTTCAGATCTTCGTTCAGATAAACGATATTTCCGGGGATTTCATTGGAACTGATGCCGACTGTGAGGTTCGAAGCCGGACAATACGGTGAGGCCTGTTCCCCCGGTTCCAGCATAAACGCATCGAAATTGACCTTGGCCTTATCCTCGAACACCCGGTAAATTCCGGAATGGGGACAGTCTTTCTGCGCCGTGAAGGTGAATGAGTAACGTTTCCATTCCGGCGTGAAAACGATATTCCGTCCGCCGGCGGGATGCGGCCACTGCCGCAGGTCGGACGGCACACAGTTGATTTGTCCGCGGACCCCGTCCCGTTCGGATTTCGCATAAAAGGAAAAAGTGTATTTTTCGCCTTTTTTGAGCTTGAGACTGGACTTGAGACTGTAAACGTCGGCAGCCATGGTTTTGAGGGATGATTTGCCGTCGAATCCGTTGGATTTGTCCCAGGTCAGCCGTGCATCACCGAAACCGTAGATCATGGCTCCGAAATTGCCGTTTCCCGCAGTGGCACGTTCGGTTTCGGCGCTGGTGTCGCCGGGAATCAGATTGGCCGCCGAAAGTGAAACCAGCACCGTCGAAAACAGAAATGCAAAAATTCTTTTCATAGGATCCTCTGCCTTTGACAATCAGAACACCGGCTTCCCCTTGACGACGCCCTTGTAATAGTAGAGCGTGACCGGATAAAGTTTCTGCTTGAGGCAGTTGGGGGTGAAAATCCGCTGAGCCGTTTTGGCGACCACGGCGCAATGTCCGTCCCACATCACCGCATTGGCCTTGCCGTTGTGGACCAGATTGATGTAAACCGCGCCCATATTGTCGGTGAACCGGTCTTGAAAAGAAACCAAGCCGCTCTGAAGTTTCGTATTCACATTGAATGAACAGACGGCCTGCAGGATCTCCGAGTTCGGGATACCCTTGAATTTGGTCCCATAACCGTCGGATTCCGTGAAACCTTTGTTGCCGCATTCGACATAGCGGTTGCAGAAATTGCCCGAATTGCGGTTGTAAGGAACGCCGAAAACTTCGTTGTTGCCGTAAATGTCATCGGTTCCGCCTTTATACTGCGGAGCCGGACCGCCGACGCACCGCATGCTCTTCCAGTTCTTGACATATCCGTTCCACCGGAGGATCACCGCATAGGAGGAACTGACCGTGATGGTCGCATCCTGCCGGTTGGGCGTATAGCCGGCCCCATAGGGTGCATAATAATAGTTACGCCAGTCGTTTTTATAGGTTGCAAAAGCCAGGCCGGTCTGCCGGACGTTGTTCCGGCATGAAATGGCCTGGGCGGAAAGTTTGGCATTATTCAGCGCCGGCAGGAGCATGGCCGCCAGAATAGCAATGATCGCAATGACGACCAGGAGTTCGATAAGTGTAAATCCGGCATGACTTGGAATTTCGTTCCGCAGCATGATTTTTCCTGTGCGATCGGAATTTTTCATGGGTCTTTCCTGTTTCATTTCATGTGACTGTTCATTCATTTTCTCAATGCCTCCTTTTTTTTCATTATTTTGAATTGTCAACTGCTTTCTCATCGGTCCCGTTTTTCGTGGATTTCTCATGGTCCAGCTGCTCGAAATCCTTTTTATCGGCCAGCGACACATTGCCATCGACCATGCCGTTGTCCAGCTCGTTGATCTGCGTCCGGGCGGCCAGGTCGCGGAACATCCGCCTCAGGTCGATGATGCCGCCGATCATGAACCAGACCATTGAGATCGCGGCTATCACGCAGGCAATGACGATGGAAAGGATGAAAAGGCGAATGCCCCACCAATGGGTCGGCCAGCGGTAGAAGGCGTTCCAAATGACCGTTGCGAGAAAATATACCCCGAATCCGATGCCGAAACTCCAGATGAACGTGCCCCAGGCGATGCACTTGTCGCCGAAGGTGTAATCGGGGGTGATGCCGATGATTTTCCGGAAAAGGTTCCGCCAGGTCAGTTTTTCGAAATGTTTCACCTCGCCGTCCACGGCATATTTGCCGCGGTGCAGCATCCGTTCCAGATTGAACGGCCGGCGGCAGGTCAGGATGGAGACCAGACAATACATGGCAATGCTCAGGATCATGGCGATGAACATGATCTCGGTGGAATTGATGGGGAACTTGACCGCACTCATCCGCCACAGGATCCAGGGTTCGAAGGGACTGCTCAAAGCCGCCAGCAGTTTGGAGAGGCCGGGGATCATGCCCATCCGGTCGAGGAAAGGATAAACCGTGTCGGCCCAGTTGCGCTGCACCAGCATGCCGCCGCCCGAAACGACCGCACCGGTCAGGATCGAGGCGTAAGCTCCGGCCGTAGTCCCGAAGCGGGTATAGAGCCCGCCGAGGATCACCGCGCCCGCACCGCCGCTCCAGATCGAAACCACCACCGTCACATACAGGTTGATGTAATCCAGTTGAGTCATGTACAAGGCGCCGAAGAAATAAAAGACGCAGATGAATACGGTCAGGCATTTGACCAGCCGGATATGGGTCTGCGGCGACATCGGGGTTTTGCGGAACGGCAGGATGATGTCCTGCACGATCGACATGGCTGCACTGAAAATATGACTGTCATCGCTGGAAACCATCAGCATGAGCATAAGCAAAATGAAAATTCCAGTCAATGCGCCCGGCAGGACATGCCGGATCACAAACGGCAGACGGAGCTGGTTGTACAAGGTGCGGAATTCCTGGAATTTGGCATTCCCCTCCGGCGTTTTGCCCAGCGAGTCGTGCACGGTTTTCAGGTAAACCGTATCCAGATTCCTTTTCTCCGAAAGCGGCTTGTCTTTGCCGATGATATGGCGCTGTTCCGGGATCGCCGAAGTTTTTTCGATCACCAGCTGACGCATATTCCGGTCCGGAATGATCTCCCCGGCGATCCGGGAACACATCTCGGACCGGATCACTTTGGCTTTCGGCGCATAATTCACGTGATTCATCACGGTCAGGATCATGGCCGCCAGCAGCAAATAGAACAGCGGATTGAAACCGTTCCGCCAGGCGCCCAGGATACCGGCCATTTTCTGCTCGTGCGCGGTCCGGGCCGCACTCGAGGCGCCGCCGCCGAACCAGTTGCCGCGGTTCAGAATACTGGCGAAGAGTGTCGCAAACACCGCAAAAAGATTGAAATCCCGCAGCGACTGGATGTCATACGGATTGATGAAACTCTCGCCCGGGACCCGGTCCGCCATCACCGGCACGATCTCATCCCACCAGGAAAAGTTCAGCAGAATGAACAGCGTGAAGATGAAAATGATCGGATAGGTCATCAGCCCCTGGACCGTATCGGTGATCAGCAGCGAAAGCGACCCTCCGGCCAGCAGGATCGTTGCGGCCAGGATCAGCACCAGCGCAATCACCAGCGCCAGACTCTGCACCCGGAAGCCGCAGATGTCTATATAGTGCGGAATACCCAGCAGATAGATGAAAAAACGCGCGGAGATCGCCGGCAGGATCGTATTGGCAAGCATCTCCACGGAAGTCCGCAGAAAGGCGCAGAACAGCCGGAACGACCGGCTGTAGCGCATTTCCAGCAGCTGGCCCATGCTCAATGCTTTGGTTTCCCTCAGCCGGTAAGCCACGAATCCGGTCAGGGACAGCACCAGACCGATCGGCCCCATGATATTGCTCCAGAATCCGGTCGAAAAACCCGTCCGGTAATGCACTTCCACGTAGGCGATCAAAGCGATCACACTCAGCCCTGCCTCCATGGTGCCGACCGAAAGCAGATACCGTCCGCAAACCCGTCCACCGGCCAGGAAATCCGGCACGCTCCGGATATATTTCCGGACATAAAACGCCATATACAAAACGCCCGCAAACGGCAGGATCACGATCAGCCAGTTATACCAGTTCATAAGGTCGCCTCTTTCATTTTCCCGCTGTCTCCCGGATCATTCATGATTTCAGAGACTGGTTGTTCAATTTCAACCCCGGATTTTTCAGCAGTTTCAGGAACATGCGTCCTGCCGCCTCGCCCGATTTGAACATGAACGCCTGTGCTGACAGTTCTTCCATCAGGATGATTTTCAAGGCGGGATTTTCCGCTGCGAATCTTTTCGTAAGATAATAATCTCTGAGCACCACCGGCAGCGACCGGGTATAGGCGTTCGCATTCATCGTTTTGGCCAGCATGGCGTAACGCTTGAATCCCCCGGCGGAGATCACGCAGTCATATTGTTTGCTGTTCAGCATCGAAACCAGTTTTCCGTCCGGATCTTCATCCCGCGCAAATGAGGTGACCTCGCGGCCGAATCCGTCAATGAAATTGCTCAGAATGCACGGATCCTCTCCGATGAACAGCGGTTCGGTAAAACCTCTGGCACGGATGAAATCCGCCAGACGTTTTCCCAATTCGGCATAATCGCGCACCACGGTGTTATGCCGGGGCGTTTCAAGCCTGCTGTCAAACGAATAACCGACTGTGACTGCCGGAAAATTCTTTTCGGCTATGGCATCGAACACCTGAACTCCCTCGCTCCCGTCATCGCGGGAGATCACCCAGAACAGTCCCTGGACTCCGTTATTGACTGCCATCTCGTAAATGGAGCTGAAATCGGTTTCCCGCAGCGAGTGAAAAATGAATTCCGTATCCGCTCCGGCGGTCACCGCTTTGATGAAGCCGGCGAAAGCATTGGCAGAGCCTCCCGAAACGATTTCCGAGATCCCTTTATTCATCACGACCCCGATCGCGACCGGCACCAGCCCCGCCATTTCCGGATTGATGTAAAGCCCGTGCCGTCCCGGTTTCTTGATAATGTAATTGCTTTTCATCAGTCCGTTCACCGCCCGCTGCACCGTTCCCCGCGCAAAGCCGAATTTCCGGCACAGTTCGGATTCGCCCGGCAGCAGATCGTTGATCCCGTCCCAACGCCGGATGCAGCCGTACAGATAATGCACGACCTCCGATACTTTGGAAAGTTTTTCTTTCGTTTTCATAAATTCAATAGCTTTCTGAATTGTCTAATCAAATTATACAAAATTGTCCATTAAATATAATCTATCATGCATTCTTTCTTTTGTCAAACATGAATTGCAGATTTTCGTAAAATTTTCGAAAAAATTGCCGGCGGCAGAGTCCGGAGAAGACGGCAGAAACAACACGGCACGGGAAATCAGAGAGGTAACTGCCTGAAATCCCGTGCCGGATGCACGAGTCTGTGATTGGAAACGGATTATTTTTTCCGCACGGCGTCGGCGGCGCGTTTCAGGGCGGGCGCACTCTTGCGGATCATCTCTTCGCTGACACTGCAGAAGGCCATCCGGATATAGCCCGGAGTTCCGAACGAACTGCCGGCGACCGCCAGCACATGTTCGTCGATCAGCGCCTGGACGAATACATTTTCATCCGGCACCGGCGACTGCGGGAAGAAATAGAACGCGCCGCGCGGCAGCGTGAACTTGATCCCCGCATCGGTCAGTGCCTGCGCCAGCACATCGCGTCTGCGGCGGTAGATCTCCAGGTCGACCTTTTCCGAGGCGCAGTCCAGCAGGATCTTCTGCGCAATGGCCGGCGCATTGACGAAGCCCAGGATCCGGTTGCAGAAAATCAGTCCGTTGACCAGTTCATCGGCGCCCGCCATGTCGGGCCGGACCGCCACGTAGCCGATACGTTCTCCCGCCAGCGACAGGCTCTTCGAGAACGAACCGATCACCACGCTGTGACGGAAATATTTGAACACGCTCGGGATCTCCGCACCGTCGAAATTCAGGATCCGGTAGGGTTCGTCCGCCACGATGTAGATCGGCTTGCCGTATTTGTCTTCGGCGGCGTTGACCGCTTTGGCGATCGCTTCGTAATGCGCCGCGGTGTAGATCTGACCGGTCGGATTGTGCGGCGAATTCAGGATGATGGCGCGGGTCTTTTCGTTGATCGCGGCGGCCAGCCGGTCCGCATCAGGTTCGAACGTGAAATCCACGGAGGGGACCGGCACCAGTTTGCCGCCCGAATTGCCGACGTAGAAACCGTATTCCACGAAATAGGGACACGGGGTCAGGACTTCATCGCCTCGGGTCAGGACGGCGCGGAAAAAGACGTTGATGCCGCCGGCGGCGCCGCAGGTGATCACGATATGGTCGCCTTTCAGGGGCACATCCTGTTCGGCGGTGAGCAGTTCGGCGAGCTTGGCGCGGGCGGCGGGATAGCCGGCGTTGGACATATAGCCCAATGAGAACGGCTGACGCGTTTCGGCCGCGATCCGTTCCAGGGATTTTCCCACCTTGGCGGGCGGCGGCAGATCGGGATTGCCGAGACTGTAATCGAAGACGTTTTCCGCACCGTATTTCTGTTTGAGTTCCATTCCGGCTTCGAACATTTTCCGGATCGCGGATGAATGCGTCAGACATTCCTTGATTTCGCTTGAGATCAGTTCCATAATCAATTCCTTCTGCTGTTGGATTTTATGGAAATAAATATACCGTCAACCGTATTTCTTTCAAGCTCGATTCAAATGAAAAAATGAAAAAAAAAGCAAAACGGCAGTTCAGCAGTTGATTTTTCCGGTTTTTGTGGCATATTACCGCAATGGAGCACCTCCGGGCCAGCTTAGCTCAGTGGTAGAGCTACGGTTTTGTAAACCGTCGGTCGTCGGTTCAAATCCGACAGCTGGCTCCATTTTTATTGCCTCAAATACGGAAAACCGCCCGGTCAGGCCGGAGAATGCTTTTTCCAGTCCTGGATCCGGAACGGGACCGTGGCACGCTCCGCCATCCGGGAACACGGAACCAGTTCTTTTTTCAGGTCGCTGAAATCGATTTCCGCGATGTTGGTGGAATAATCGCCGGCGCCGTAATAGATCCGCAGGGTTTTGCCGCCGTTGACCGGGACCGCGCCGCAGGGGAAGACCGTGAATTCGGTCCAGAGATGTTCCAGATCGCCCGTTTCATACGGGGCTTCCGCCACGAGCAGCGGCTTTTTGGTGATCGCGGTCAGTTTGGTCGGATCGTTTTTGTCGAACAGCGCCGCACCGGCCGTGTAGCGCCGGTTCCATTTCCGTCCGCCGGGGAAGGTCACAGTCCGCGCCGGGTCGTCGTCGACCGCGTGGAAGATCAGCAGATATCCTTCCGGGATTTCGAGCATGGGCGCGCCGCCGCCGATCTTCTTGTTGGCGAACGGCACGTCCTCGCAGCCGAGCAGAAGTTCCGAATCGCCCCAGTAACGCAGATCGGGCGAGAGGCTGTACCAGATGTGGAAAGGATCGCCCCACTGGTTGGAAGGACGTTCCAGACGCATGTAAAGGCCGTCCTTTTTGAACGGACACAGGATCATGTTGCGCTGCTGCGGAACGCCAATGCAGACCGCATCGAAATCGGTGCCGGCGCCGCGCCAGCGGGCGATGCCCGGCCGTTCCGAATGCTGGTTTTCAAAACAGAAACTCAGGTAAAGCTGGTCTTCCAGCACGGTCAGGCGCGCATCGCAGACCCACGGCAGCAGTTCGCCGCGATAATGGACCCGGATCGGTTCCGGATCGATATTGAAATGAATGCCGTCCTGGCTGCGGCCGAAACCGGTGCAGATGCTGCTCATCCGGGAGTCGCCCGGCTCCCAGTTCGGATTATGGCAGTCCACCCGCGGGGCAATGAAGAATTCACCGTGAAAGAATGCCACTCCCGCATTGAACACCTGATCGGCAGGATAGGGGACATCTTTCGCCGTAAGGATGGGGTTCCCCTCGTAACGGCGGACAGCCGGCGAAGTGTGCAATTCCTGCGAGGGCGGCAGATTCTTGAACGGATTGAACATAATGGCTCCTTGAGGTTTTATTTTGATGTTTCAGTGGAATAATTTGCGGAGGTCATCCAGGTCGTATCGTTCGAGGATGAAATTGGTTTTCAGGCTGCGGTGGATCGTCCTGGCGCGCTGCGCCCCGGCCGGCAGACGGCTGAGGGTGATCCCGCCCATCGACCGTCCGGCATCGATCTCGCTGCGGCCGTCGCCGACGAAAAGGATATTTTTCGGATCAAGCCCCAGCTTCCGTGCAAGATTCCGCATGATGCCGACCTTGGGCAGTTTCAGGTTCCATTCCGATCCTTCCAGACCGGCCAGCAGCTTGTCTTTGCCGAATTCATATCCCAGCGCGGCGACTTCCTCATACATGGTTCCGGCATAGCCGCCGGGAAGTTTTTCCACGACCGCGCCGGTCACAAAATAATTCGGGATGCCGCGATCCTTCAGGAAACGCAGGAATTCCATGCTGCCGGGGACGCGCCAGCGGTCGGGATGGATGCGCGCATCGGCCAGATTGCGGTCGTGGAAAAACTTCCC
>SUWI01000094.1 GCA_015061565.1 Lentisphaerota bacterium | reverse complement strand
GAAACCGCCCGCCGCCCAGACGCCGCGCTTGACCGCGTCCGCCAGTTCACGGAAATTCGCATGTCCCGGATTGGTTTCGCCCCACGTGTTGATGATCCCCACGATCGGTTTTTCCAGGTCGGCGTCTGTGTAGCCCATGGACTTGACCAGTCCCCGCCGGATCAGACATTGCCGCGACCCCGGTTTCAGCCATTTCTTCGAATTCGAATTTTCCATTGTATCACATCCCTTTACAATTTGATTTTATAATCGCCGGGAGCGAGCCGGACGGAACCTTCTTCTGTCCGCTCATATTCCGTGCTGCCGGAAAGATCGGTGATCTTCTTCCACGGCACCAGCGTGAAACTGAACAGCAAAGTATCTTCCCTCAGCTGGGAGACCGGCGGTTCCCTGAGGCAAGAGACCCAGCGGTTCGCCATGTGCCGGAACTGTCTGCCCCGCTGGGGATCGGTCAGGTATTTCTGCGCGGGATGCAGATGCAGGATCCATTCCGTATCGGAAACTTTTTCGAGCACGTAACAGCCGTTGCCGCTGCAGGCCGCCAGAGGCGATTTGCCGCGTCCGAAGATCTTGCGCAGAGATTTCCGGTCCGGTACCTCGGTTTCCGTGTCATTGGAATAACAGAACGTTTCGTTGTCCGCATAGACCACGCGGTCGTCTTTGCGTTCGATCGCATAACCTTCGCCGCTCCAGCGTTCCTCTTCCATGGCCACGCCGGGCGCGGTCTCGCGATGGAAGATCGCCGCGGCGGCCGCGAATCCCGCGGCTTTCGAGGGGGTATGTTCGAGGTTCAGAAAATGGACCAGCCAGCCGGGATTCCAGGCCGCCACTGCCGCGGGCGTGTAAGTGAAATACGCCGCCAGCTGCACCCCGAAATCGCGGTATGCCGCACCGATCGCCGCCAGCGGATAGCCGTTCTGTGTGCCCGTCGCATCGAATTCGTAGACCACTTTCGCCAGATCGGACTGGCAGGCCTTCCGGACATTGTTGAGCCACCTTTCCGCCATCGGCAGATGGTTCACGGCGTCCGTGTTGACGCCGTCGAATCCCGAGGCGTTCAGGTAGGTCCCGAACGAAATGGCGCTGATCCAGTGCTCCTTCAGCAGCCGGTCCAGTTCCGGAGTCACCATGCCGCCGTAACTGACGAAGCTGGTTTTCAGCACACGGTCGGCAAAAAATTCATCCACGATCCCCATCAGCTCGGAGAGATAACGTTTCAGGTTCTGAAAATTGAACGCCTCGAAAACTTTTTCCCGGTCGGTGATCTCCGGATGTTCCGACTCGAACCGGTGGAAGATCTCCTTCAGCTGACTCCGCAGTTTACCCTGTGAATAAACACAGTTGCCCATGCCCGCCGGCGTGGTGTCCGTGTCGATCTGCCACGGTTTTACGTAGTCCGGTTCGTTGAACGGCTCCAGCACCACGATATTGCCGTGGTCGCAGAAGCGCTTGCCCGTCCAGCGGTTCCGGTGGTCGAACAAGGTCCGGAAATACCGTTTCTGGCACTCCAGCGCGTCGGTGTTCCAAAGCAGACTGTCCTTGCTGTAGAAATTGGAAAAACCGAAGCCCGGATGCGAACCGCAGTACCAGTAGGCGTAATCCTGTTCCACCGCGATCTGGGTGCTGACCGTGTTCCACCAGACGATCGGCGTGATCATCAGGTAAATTTCCTGTTCCTCGCACTTTTTCAGCACATAATCGAGCACGTCCAGATTGCCGTTCTCCACCAGATTGCCTTCCGGATCGGTGATCTCGCGGTCATACAGATGGATCCGGATGAACCGCACGCCGAGCTCCGCAAAATGCCTGAAATCCTCGTCCACCGCCCGGTAATGGTCTTTCCCGAGTTCGGCGATGTTGTAATAATTGTGGTTGAACGGAGCGTAATAGTTCACGCCGAAGAGCCGCACCGTTTTTCCCGCGGCATCATAAATCACGCCCGACTGAACGTGAAACGGGGTTTGGTATTTCATGATCCATGTCTCCTTTTTCAGGGATTCGGATTAAAATTCATGGTCTCGGTCATGGTCAGTTCCGATTCCAGTTTTTCATTGAGTTCGGCCAGCCGCGGATTTTCGATCCGGCGGATCAGCAGTTCCGCCGCCCGGTTCCCGAGTTCCGCCAGCGGCAGCCGCACGGTCAGGATCGGTCTGGGATAGAACTGCGTGACCGGCGAACAGTCGAAGCCGGAAATTTTCAGACTGTCATACGGAATGCCGCGGTGTTTCATTTCCCTGAGCAGTTCCCCGGCGCAGAGATCGTTCATGCAGCAGACCGCGTCCGGACGGCGGGACGGCTGGCCGAAACCTGTGAAGAAATCATCGCAAAGTTTCGGATCCGTGCAGATCAGATTTTCCCGGACCTGCAGCCGAACCTGATTCAGACCGTCGCGGAACCCCTGTTCCCGTTCCCGCGCCGCATTCGGATTCACCTGCCAGCCGAACAGCGCGAATTTCCGGCAGCCTTCCTCGTAAAAGCGCCGTACGATCCGGCTCATTGCCCCGGCGTTTTGGAAGGTCAGCAGATCGCCCGGAATGGTGTCGTTCCTCCGGATCAGATGCAGGATCGGAATGGAGGAGGTCGGCGGTTCGTAGGAAGCTCCTCCGGTGTAAAGCACGATCCCGGCCGGATCACGTTCGAAAACGGTATTCAGGATCCGCACGCGTGTAGCCTCATCCCCGCTCAGCGGCACAATGGAACTGATATATCCGGAGTTTGATGTTTTGATGCTGAAATTTTTCAAGGTATCGGCAAAAAAGACGAGGTCGGAACAGACGAAGATTAATTCCTTGTGCAAGGTCTGCGGCAGTTTTCGTACCACGTTCCCGACTCCGTTCACGGTCTCCAGAAAACCGTTTTCGATCATGGGGGCCAGCGCCAGACGCAAAGTCGGCTTGCTGACTTGAAAATGATCGGCCAGTTTCTGTTCCGGCGGCAGCAGCTCACCCACCGAACAGCGGCACAGATACTGTTCGATTTTCCGGGATAATCCCGAATGGATATTCTTCCGTGACATGATCGAAAATCCTTTTTCAGAAGATTTTCCTTCACTATATCACGCGGCTTGGGAAATGCAAGTTTAAAAATGCATTTTTATAAAAATATTTTTATAGTGTGGGGTAACGATGCGAATGCCGAAAGCGATTTGAGGCTGTTTTTACCGGCAGCGGGGGGAAATTGATGGCTCCTGCGCCGCATCAACCGGAAATCGTGATGGTCACGGAGACCGGGATGAAACCAGGGATATGGGAATATTCTTGATTTTTGATGATTTCCGGTGTAGATTAGTGATGGTCTTCTATGAATTTTACTGAACGATAAACTATGAATCGGATCATACCGGATCCGGGCAATCAATTCAGGAGCAGCAGACATGAAATTCGATTTCGATACCGTCATTCCGCGCAGGAATACCAACAGCATCAAATACGACTTTGCGGAGAAGTTCGGCAAGCCGGCCGACGTGCTGCCGATGTGGGTGGCGGATATGGATTTCCAGACCCCTCCTGCCGTCCGGGAAGCGCTCGCCGCCAGGGCAGGGCACGGCATCTTCGGCTATTCAGAGCCGGACCGATCCTATTTCGACGCCCTCGCAAACTGGTTTTCGACCCGCCACGGCTGGGAGGTCGATCCCTGTACCTCGGTTCAGACTCCGGGCGTCGTTTTCGCACTCTGCATTCTGATCCGCTGTCTTACCCGACCGGGTGACGCGGTATTGGTTCAGGAACCGGTTTATTACTGGTTCCAGGAAAGCATCCGCAACAACAGCCGGAAAATCGTCGTCAGCGAACTGGTTTTCGACGGGCGGAAATACACGATCGATTTCGATGATTTCGAGCGTAAAATTATTGAAAACCAGGTGAGACTCTTCATCCTGTGCAGTCCGCACAATCCGGTCGGACGGGTGTGGAAAAAAGACGAACTGGAACGTCTGGCGGAGATCTGCCTGCGCCATCATGTTTTCGTCATCGCGGACGAAATCCATGGGGATTTCGTCTATCCCGGCCATCGGCACCTCGTTTTTGCCTCGCTTTCCAAAGAAATCGCGGACCATTGCGCGGTCTGCACGGCGCCGAGCAAAACCTTCAATCTCGCCGCGCTGGAAACGGCCAATATCTTCATTGCGGATGACCGGATCCGGGCCGCAGTCCGGAAGGAACTGGGGTCGCTCGGGTTCTTTCAGCCCAATATCATGGGACTGGACGCCTGCCGCGCGGCATATCAGTCCGGCGCGGAATGGCTGGATCAGCTCATCGAATATCTGAACGGCAATCTTTTCCTGATGCGGGAAACCTTCCGCACGCTCCTGCCGCAGCTGCAGCTGGTCGAACCGGAGGGGACCTATCTGCCATGGGTGAATTGTGCGAAACTCGGTTTGAGCGCCCCTGAGCTGGACCGCTTCATGGTCGAGCGGGCGAAACTCTGGCTGGACGGCGGCACCATGTTCGGCGCTTCCGGCGCGGGATTCCAGCGTTTCAATATCGCCGTGCCCCGTTCCGTTCTCCGTCAGGCGCTCGCCCGGCTCGAAAACGCCGTGCGGCAGATTTCTTAATTCCGGAATCCCCCGGACCGGGCGAAACCCTGCGGACCGGTCCCGATGAAAGAGTTTTCCGGGTAACGGCGCTGGAAACCGACAAAGCCTTTGTTCCCCTTTTCGGCGGAGGCGGAGCTTTCGGCAGTTTCAATCGGGATTGACGCTTTTCTCCCGGCTGGACGATCCCGGCATTGTAAACGGAAAAATGTCCGACTTTCAACACCTTGTCCGTTTTGTAACGCATTTCGAAATGTCCGCCGTAAAAGGCGAGGCAGCAGCCCCATACCAGTCGGTCGTCGAGATATACCCGGCAGAAGGAGTCCGCCGTGATGATGCTCAATTTGCAGAAGCGGTCTTCAAGAGGGATTTTTACGAGCTTCGGCCGGCAGAGCACCAGCAGTTCATCTTCGGTCTTATCCTGGTCTCTATACAAAGCATTGCCGAAAGTTATTTCCTTTCCGCTGACTTCGAGCGGGAAGCGCATTTGCCGTTTCCATTGCACATCCGGAACCTTCCGGTTCGGCAGCGGGACATATTCCGCCGCGGTCAGGACAAAATTCAATTCGCCGCTGATTTGCCAGGGGTTGAAGGTGAGATCCACTTCGGAGATAAACGGCAGTTCCGGACTGTATTTCAGCGATCCTCTGGAATCAGCCGGGAGCAGCATGCCCCCGTTCTGCCATTCCGTTCCGTAAGGGACCTGCAGATCGTTCCCGGTGATTTTGTCAAATACTTTTTCATGGAGATATTCCCGTTTCAGCGGCGTATCCTGCGTGATGTCCGGCTGATGCAGTTTTATCCCGATTTTCTGCTGTACACTGTCGCTGTCTTCCGGGAAACCGATCATGACCGTCAATCCGATGCTTTGCTGCGGGATGCCGGGATGTTTCGCCCGCAGATACACTTCTCTGGTGACCAGATGCCGTTCGCCGTAGTGCTTGATGGAAAAAGCGGTCTTCGGCTGGAAATCGTATAAATCATACTTCCCGAGCTGCGTGTGCCACTCTTTCAACGCCCGCTTGAATGCCGAGGCGTGAAATTCATTCTCCCACGGATACAGCTCCTGTTCCAGCTGCCAGTAGGTCTTTATGACCATCCCGCACCAGATGACAAACAGCAGGATCAACAGAAAGAGGAGCCACTTGCAGGTGGACGATCGCAAAATTCATTGAGAGGTCAAAAACCGTCAGAAAACGGTTCAGACACGTTTTTTTTCTTGAAGAGACGGTTGAAAAACGGCACATCCAGTCCTCTGTAAAATTTCTTTGTCTGAACATAGCAGAACTGATGAAAGAAAATTGGCAAGTCCTGTTGTACGGCTTGCACCTGTCATATCCGCACTTGTCCGCCGCAGCCTTCGCGGGGGAGGAAGCCTTTTCCTTGATGCTGCGACAGCCGCTTTTTACTCGAAATCCATAGTCTTTTCTTCCTTTGCACAAGCCCGCATCTTGTCCGGATGCGGTATGAATCTGCCGCCTGTCGTGATCCTTTGACATAAAATGTCCGCTCCCTGCCGTTAAATTGGTATTTCAGGAAAAATTAGATCCGTCGATGTTAGAAAAACGGACATTTTCCGATTATTCGAAAGTGTGGACCGGAAAAAACGGATTTATCTCGCTTATTAACGGCAGGAGTGTAAGATTGCGGACGAATCCGGCAGTCAGAAAACAGAAACACGATTTGAAAAGGAGCTTTCATCATGGAAAAAACGAACCGCACCAAAATCTATTTCATCGGGATCGGACTGATCATCATTCTGCTGCTGATCGCGGATTTCTCCGCGAAACGCGGTCTGTTCGGATGTTTCAGTCCGAAACTTCAGGTCCAGAAGATGGCCCTGAAATATGAGATCCGTCGCGAGACCAAACGGTATCTGGAACGGAATCAGCGCCTGCTGGCCGATCTCGAAAAAAAGGTCGCCCAGGCCGGCAGCGGCAATTTCGAACAGGCCCGCAAGAATATTCCCGCGGTCTCCCGGCAATTCTCCAGCATCACCTGGAACGGGAAACTCTGTTACAAGATGGCGAAAGACCGGCTGTGCAAGAGCAATGACACGCAGACCGCGCTGAATGAGGTGCTTCAGCCGGGGATCATCCGGCATTGCGAAAACGGCAATCTGGCCATCCGCAATGAACTGGAAAACTTTTTACTCCGTCTGGCTGAGAACGAAAACCAGTTCCATGCCCGGCTGGCGCTCTGCACCGGAAACAGCAGTTTTTTTGAAGGGAAAGATGCGGCCCGGCATCAATTCCTGCTGGACTGCAGCAAACTTTCCGAAAAACTGAAAGCCGATGCCGTAAACCGGACGCTGGTTATTGCCGGAGCGGGACTGGAGATCGTATTTCTGCGGACCACGATCCAAATGGCGGGGACAGCATTCCGCCATATCATCGTGCGGCTGGCTGCAACCGGATCAACAGCAGCAATATGCGCGGCGGCAGACGGACCTTTCCCTGTCGGTGATGCCATCGGGGCGGCTATCGGGATCGGGAGCCTGGTCTGGTGTGCTTATGATCTCTACCAGATTTCGCAGGTCATGCCGAAGGAAGTTCACGCCGGACTGATGAATATGGTCCGCGATTATCAGGACAACAGCCGGAAACAGGCGCTGGATTTCGCGAAAAAAACGCTGGCGGAATATCAGGCGGCTGCCGGACAAATCACGAAAAACATGTAAAATGACAGGTGAAATCATGTCCGAATGGTTCTGGTTCGTGCTGAAATTTCCGCTGATAGTGTTTCTGCTCTTGTCAATAGGCGCATTCTTCTCCGACCCCAGTCTTCTGAAGGTCCTGTTCGGTATTTACAGCTGGCCGTTCCTGGATGGCGGCGCCGATAATTTGATCAGCTTAAAATTCGCCCGGCGCCTTGGAATAACGATCCTCTGTTGGGCTTGTGTCGGAACAGCGCTTTTCTGCTGGCTGAAATGGGGAACGTATGAAAAATCATTCTGGACCGATATCATGGGCGTGAAAAACGTAAACATAATCAGTAAAACGAACTGAACAAGGAGATATTCCGATGATGGGAAAACTGATCCCGCTGCTGGGACTGATGATCGCTCTGTCGACGGCTCTGCCGCTGTCGGCTGTGCCGGTAAGTATGACGAGAAAAGCGGTGACGAAGACCGTCCAGATCGCGGCGAAACGGAGTGGACGCGTCCTGACGCCCGCCGCCCGGATCGCCATGGAGAAGGCTGCAGCCAAGGCATTTGCACAGTATGGCGACGATGTGCTGCGGGCGCTTGAAAAAGGCGGGTTGGAAGCACTCAAACAGGGCGAGCGCCACGGCAGGGATTTCTGGAAACTCTGTTCCCATGCCACGCCGCAGGCGGCCCGCAGTATGGCGCTCCATGCCGATACCCTGATGCCGATCGCGCGGCGGGTCGGCAAGGATTTCGTCACGCTTGAAGGAAAGGTTCCGGGTCTGGGGGCGGAATGTGTGAAATTCTTCGGCGACAAGTCTGCCAAAACACTGGCGCATGCCCCTGCCGGGGAGATCACGCAGCTGGTCGGTTATGCCCGCCGTGCGGACTCTCCGCAGACGGCAAAGCTGCTGCATGAAGCCTATCAGAAATCCGGCGGACAGGTGCTGAAACATTTGAACTGGAAACACATCATGGCCGGCGGTCTGTCCGCCGGTGCGGTCGTAGCGGCTTATAAACTTTCCGGCGGGGTTGCTCAGTTGGCAGAGACGCATCCGGAAAGTTTCGAGCGAATAATCGACAAATGGACCTGGCCGATCCCGTTGTTTCTGCTGGCTTCACTGGGACTGGCGGTCTGGTTTGCATGGGGACCTGTTGCCCGGACGAGGAAATGGCTGTGTTCGCTGATCCCGGAGCCGAAGCGAAAAAAAGAT
Source organism: Lentisphaerota bacterium (assembly GCA_015061565.1). Taxonomy (GTDB): domain Bacteria; phylum Verrucomicrobiota; class Lentisphaeria; order Victivallales; family UBA1829; genus SIG94. The sequence goes on along the minus strand of SUWI01000094.1, from coordinate 11,031 downwards.
GAGAGTAAAGACAAAGCCGTACCGGAACCCGTTCCGGAGCAGAAAAATGAAGAAAAGGAGCAGACAATATGAAGAAAAACGGCTTGATTTTCAACGAATTCAAGGTATATTGTTTTCTGCCGGAAGATTCTTGGTGGAAACAACTGCTGATCAACCTTGGAATTGGTCTCATAATGGCCTTTTTTTTGTCGCTGTTTTAAAACTTAGGAGAATTGGATGATGTCAAGCATTTCCAGATGTAGTATCAAAGATTTCTTTACCAACGTGGAGGCCATGCTGTTTCTGGCTTTCGGAATTGCAATTACGGCATTAGCCGTCGGATTTTCCATTTATCTTTCGCTCTCGTCGCGGTTAAGCTCGGTCTTGGCAATATTGATCGCTGCTGCCGGGAGTTTTTGCGGTGCACTCCTGATCGCGGGGGCATTTCGCCGGTTTACTCCAGCCATGTACTGCAATGACAAACTGGAGTTGGACAAGGCAAAATCCCAACTGGAGGATAAAGAAAAAGAAATCCGTGAACTGCAAGAAGAAAACAAGCATCTCAACCATCGGTTGGAGACCTTCATAAATATCACGAAGATCCAACCAGCTTTGAAACTGGTGACGGGAGAAATATCTTTCGATATTACCGATTTTTTGGAAAAGACCATTAAGGACAATGAGCCGACCCGGAATCCGATCACCCGGAATTTTCACCAAATTCGGGAACTCTACCGCGGCGTATATAAATATTCGGGAACCTTGCATTTGGCGGCCAACCTGGAAAAGGTGAATGTTTATGAAACCCCAACGGCCATAACGATTTACGGACCGTTTGACTACACCCCGATGCTGGGCACTGATTACAAGGAAAAATGGCTTCTGCACGGTCGCCGTGAAAAAGTCCTGCTTGCCGGCGATTGTGAAAATTCGATGCGGGAAAAAGAGATCAAGGTCACTTCCGTCCTTGATTATGACAACGAAGAGAGCCAGAGAACTTTGGTTCGGGAAAGATTGCAAAACCTGGACATGGTCAATTCCATGAAAATCTATACCGACAAAATCATCATTGAATTTCTCAAGCTCATGCTCCATCCGACCGGGAAAGAAATCATATTTGAAGACCAGGTGCCCGATCGTCTGCCGGTGGGACTGAAACTGAAAAACCTGCAGGAATTTATCGAGGAATACAACAAGGAAATAGACAAGAGGTCCTCCGCAGGATTCATCCAGTCTTCGAACTGACAGACTGCTTTTTGACTGGCGAAATTATATTATGCGGTCATTCCAGACGAAATCGAAACAGTTTATCACGGCTTGACGCTCGGGGCTTTCGGTGGGGAAGGGGGTTACGGGGAAGTCTATATCTGCACGGATATCTCCGGACGGCAGCTCGCGGTCAAGATCGTTTCCAGAATCAAACTCGGCGGCGTCTGGGAACGCGAACTGCGCGGCGTGTCCAATTAGCCGTTCCTGCTCTGGTATTGTATCCGGATCATCCGCAAATCCGGCCGCTGGGCCGTGTTGAAGATCCCCGATCCGGCGGAAAAAGAATCTGGAAAGGATGAGACTTTATCCGATCAGTCGGACGTGTCGGGACACTGAATTTCGCGGCACTGTCGCGGGGCGCCTGCCGGGATCGATCAGTTTCGGCGGGGACGGTAAACTGCGGCTCTGGAGGAAGACGGCATACACAGGAATGAAAAAAAAGCCGCATTTTCGGATTTCGCAGTTGCTTTTCATGGGATTTGCGTTATATTCCATATTGTCTTTTAATGCAGAAACGGCCAATGGACGCAATCTGCCCGGTTGGAATTCATACAAGGAGAAAAAGCATGAAAAAAATACTGACGACGATGTTGACCGCGGCCCTTCTGGGTGCGTTCGCCCAAGGGTTCGAAGAAGAACGCCAACGTGCCGAACAATGGCTGGATCAGACTTACAAGCCGGGATCAGCGGATCATGGGGCCGTCCGGAAAAAACTCCAGACGATTACCGATTCTGCGAAACCGGAGAAAGAAAAAATCGCCGAACTGCATAAAGAGTTTCCGAAAGCGTTTTCCGCAAAGCAGGATGAGGCCGAGGCGCTGTATCAGAAAGCTGTGGGTTTTGCAGACAAGGAAGATTATGTTTCCGCGGTGAAATACGGCCGCATGGCTGCGGACCGGGGACATGCAGATGCCCAGTTCGGTCTTGGAATATGCTATGCCAATGGCTATGGAGTAAAGAAGGATCCGGCCGAGGCGGCTAAATGGTATCGCAAAGCCGCGGACCAGGATCAGCCGGATGCCCAGAACAATCTCGCATTGTGTTATGCCAACGGCAATGGAGTGAAGAAGGATCAGGCCGAGGCAGTGAAATGGTTTCGCAAAGCCGCCGACCAGGGGGTTGCCGATGCCCAATTCAATCTCGGAATGTGCTATGAATCAGGCAATGGAGTGAAGAAGGATCAGGCCGAGGCGGTGAAATGGTATCGCAAAGCTGCCGAGCAGGGGGTCGCGGATGCCCAGAACAATCTCGGCTTGTGCTATGCCAACGGCAATGGAGTCAAGAAAGATCCGGCCGAGGCGGTGAAATGGTATCGCAAAGCCGCGGACCATGGGCAGGCGGATGCCCAGAACAATCTCGGATTGTGCTATTACGAAGGCAGGGGAGTAAACAAGGATCTGGCCGAAGCGGTGAAATGGGTCCGTAAAGCCGCGGAGCAGGGTAATGCGGATGCCCAACTCAACCTCGCCGCGGGCTATTATTATGGCCGAGGCGTAAAAAAGGATCTGGCTGAAGCGATGAAATGGCTGCGGAAATCCGCCGACCAGGGCAATGCCGAATCCCAATATTATCTTGGCGTATTCTGTTATTCCGGCGAAGGTGTAAAGAAAGATCCGGCCGAGGCGGTAAAATGGTATCGCAAAGCCGCCGAGCAGGGATTTGCTGACGCCCAGTTCAATCTCGCGAAATGCTATTATGATGGCAAGGCTATCGGCAAGGATCTGGCCGAAGCGATGAAATGGCTGCGCAAAGCCGCGGACCAGGGCCATGCCGAAGCCCAGTTCAATCTCGCCGCGTGCTATTATTATGGCACGGAAGTGAAAAAGGATCCGGCCGAAGCGGTGAAATGGCTGCGGAAATCCGCTGAGCAGGGATTTGCGGAAGCTCAATTCAATCTCGCCGCGGGCTATTATTACGGCAGGGAAGTGAAAAAGGATCTGACCGAAGCGCTGAAATGGCTGCGGAAATCCGCTGAGCAGGGCTATGCGGAAGCCCAATTCAATCTGGGTTATTGCTATTATTCCGGCGAAGGCGTCAAAAAAGATCTGGCCGAAGCGATAAAATGGTGCCGCAAGGCTGCGGACCAGGGATTTGCCGAAGCCGAATGCAGCCTGGGATATTGCTATCAGAACGGCGAAGGCGTCCAAAAGGATCTCGCCGAAGCGGAGAAATGGTACCGCAAAGCCGCTGACAAGGGTAATGCAGACGCCAAAGAAGCCCTGAAAAAGCTGAAAAAATAATGCCCTTTGAAAAGGGGACAGTTTATCACGGCTTGACGCTCGGGGCCTTCTGCGGGGGAGGGGCTTACGGTGAAGTCTATGTCTGCAAGGATATCTCCGGACGGCAGCTCGCGGTCAAGATCGTTTCCAAAATTAAACTCGGCGACGACTGGGAACGCGAACTGCGCGGCGTGTCCAATTACCGGAAAATCACCGAGAATGCGCCGAATTTATTGCAGATCTATCACGTCGAAGAAGATGCCGACACGTTTTTCTACACCATGGAAGCGGCGGATTCGGTTTCGGCGGATTCCTACCGGGCCGACACTCTCGCCGAACGATTGAAAAAGGGGCCGCTGCCCCAGGACGACACCTTCAAGATCCTCCGCGCCATTTTCGACGGGATCAGGACCATCCATGAGGCCGGATTCGCCCACCGCGACATCAAACCGGACAATATTATTTTCGTCAAGGAACAACCGAAACTGAGCGACATCGGGCTGGTTTCCTCGCTGTCGGCGACCTATACCCAGTTGGCTGGGACGCTCGATTTCCTGCCGCCGGAAGAACGGAGTTCCGAAAGCGGAACCGACCGGAAATCCAGGCAGAAAAACGATCTTTATGCCTTCGGGAAAGTGATCTATTGCGCCGTGACGGGATGCAGTCCGCAGGATTTCCCGACTGTCCCGAAGGAACTGCCGCTGACTCCCGAACTGAAATTCTTCCTGCGTCTGGCATTCCGGCTGTGCAACAAGGACGTGCGTCTGCGCTTGGATTCGCTGGAGAAAACCGAAGCGGAACTGGTCCGGATCGAGCGCAAGCTGCTTTACGGGGAAACGTGGCGCGACAAGTTCGATTATGCGTTCCAGCACGGCTGGCTGACCTTTTCCGCCGGGCTGGCGGGATTCGTCGCGTGGTCGCGGAAACACTGGATCTTCATGGGGCTGGCGCTGCTGGTGCTCAGTCCGCTGATCTGGCTGGCGCTCCCGGAAAAGAAATTCGACATCACGAAGGTCAAAACCAGGAAATACGTTTATCAGGACGGCAAGCTTTCGCTGACCATTCCGTTCCAATGGGTCGTCATGACCGAAAAGACTTTCCGCGGATGGATCAGCCGGGCGAAGTCAGCAGAAACTTCCAAGCTGAAACTTTCCGACCGGCAGAGGGATTTCATGTTCCGGAATGTCCCGCCGGGAACGGAATTCATTGCGGCGGAATATCACGGGGATTTCCTGTGCAATCTGATCGTGTCCTGCACCCGGCTGCCGGAAATGGACGTGTCGCTGGAACAGGAACTGGCGGGCCTGGGGGATGACGAGATCAAAATGATGATGAGGGAGACCTTGACGCGGGAATACAGCTTCCCGATCGAAATTTACGAAATCAGACGAGGCAAAGCGAACGAACGGTCGTATATCGAGGTGGATTACGCATTCACCGGACTTTGCCGGACCTGCCGGCGGGTGGTGCCGCTGCGGAACCGTCTTTACACGCTCCAGTTCACCATGCCGCTGCAGGAAACGGAAAAATTCCGGAAGCAATATGACAGCGTGATGTCCACGCTGAAAATCGAAGAGTGAAGTGTGTGGGGAAAATCAGCAGTTGCCTGGTTTCGGATGCGAACTGAAACGGAGGAAACGGAATAAAACGGAGATCGCGCACAACAAACTCCGACCCGGGATGTCGGGAGCGCGTTTCTTGTCCGAATCGTCCGAGGTGTCCGAATGGTCCGTTCACGAAAAGTTTTTTCCTTTCCGGTGTAAGAACCGCATTCTTGCGGGGAGTAGGTTGACAAAGAGGAGATGATCGACATGGCTTTTACGACGAAAAAATCCCTGCTGGCGAAGGTCCGCGCCGGCGATGAGGTGTCCTGGCGGGAGTTTTATGAGACTTACCGGCCGCTGATCGTGCTGGTCGGCAATGACTGTTTGCTCCGGCCGGACGAGAACGAGGAACTGGTCCAGCAGGTGATGTGCGAACTGTTCACCAAGGACATCATCGGCAAATACGACCCCGATCACATTCCGGACGATGTGAAATTCACTTACGATCCGAAGCGGGGGCGTTTCCGGCATTTTCTGAAGCGGATCGTGCGCAATCAGGCGATCAAGATCTACAAGAAACGGCTGGAATACGAAAATCTGGAAGACGCGGAAGCCGCCTGCGGCGAAAACAAGTTCGACGCGGTCTGGAACGAGGAATGGCGGAAACACGTGCTGAACATGGCCCTGGTCGAACTCCGGGGCCGGGTGCAGCCTGAAACGTATTCGGCATTCGAGATGTATGCGCTGCAGAACCGGAAACTCCGGGAGGTCTGCGAATTTCTGGATATGTCGGAAACATCGGTTTATACCGCCAAGAGCCGCTGCATCGCGACGCTGAAAGATATCATCGCCAACCTGGAGGAGAAATGATGGAACATTACACGAAAGAGGAACTGGATCAATACCGCAACGGGGGAATGTCGGTGCTGGGAAAGATCCGTTGTTCGGCGCATTTGAAAAGCTGTCCGGAATGTGCGAAACTGCTGGATGAGTTGAACGCGGACGACCAGCTGCTGCGCGACTTGCGCGGCAGTGTGGAAATCTATCAGCAGCTCGCCCCGAAAACGAACCCGGGGTCCACGCCGAAAACGGCGTAACAGTCACAAGTCACAAGGTGCAAGTAATCAGAAAACAGCAGTCAGGAATCAGTTGTCAGTTGGCTGTAAAATGTATATTTGTGACGGAACGGAAGAGCAGAAGGGTCTGGGACAATGAAATTAAATGCCGAAAACAAAAGAACGCTGAATGCCATCAGAAAAGCTTTACTCCTCGGCGTGCCGATTTCCGGAATGTTGATTGCCGCCGGAGTGGATGCCGCTGACAAGAAATCTGCAAATGCCGATGATCCGGCACCCCAGAAAGATGCTGCGAAAAAAACTGTTACGATCGACCAGATGAGTTTATCTTGCCGATTCGGCACGACACCGGGAATAATTTATCCGCCAATGCTGGTGGTGTATCTGCAGGAATACATAGTCAAAGCGAATGACACTTGGGAGAGTCTGGCGAAGCGGTATAAAACCACGGTCGAGATCATGCTGCGGATCAACCGGGATGGGAAAGAAACCGCCAGAAAAAAACTTTCCGGCAAAAACGTTCCGGAAAATCAGAAGCTGATTCCGGGTCAGGAGATTTATGTCCCCGGTAAAATAACCTATAGCCATGGAACACCGGGAGGGAAAGACAATGAATGAAGCAGTTTGTCCTGCGGCTCGGTGACTTTTTTTCTCTTTTTTTCAAAACTGCATTTGTTTTCTCAAAATGGAAACGTATATTATGATAAACGGTTGAATTTTTTTCAGGAGGGCGGATACATGAAAAAACTGATTGCAATGCTGGTTCTGTCGGCGGGGTTCGTCTGCACGGCACAAGTTCCAAATCATTACAAAACCAACGCCGGTTCGACCTCGGGGAAAACGACCTATTATTACAACCGGAGCGGCACGGTCGCGGGACGGGCACAGACGAATGGCAATACCACGTATTATTACAACGGCAACGGTCAACCTGCCGGCAGATCCCGGACGTCCGGCAACACCACGTATTATTACAACCAGAATGGTTCGGTCGCAGGAAGGTCCCAGACGAACGGCAGCACGACGTATTATTATAACGGCAACGGTCAACCTGCCGGCAGATCCCGGACGTCCGGCAACACCACGTATTATTACAACCGCAACGGCTCGCCCGCAGGAAGGTCGACCAAGTCCAGCAGCACCACGTATTATTACGACCGCACGGGCAAACCCGCAGGAAGATCCAACAAGTGATCCTGGACTGGAAAAACTTTTTTCGAAAAAAAATTTTTTTTCCGCTTGCAAGAAAACCAATCGGGTGTATAGTAAGATAACAGAACGCGATAACGCGGTGCTCTTTCATTATCATCTCGAACGTTAATAATATTTGTTGAACACACAGGCGTACTGTGTCCGTATCATTAACAGAAAACGAGGTGAATGATGAACGAGAAAATCGATCCGAATCAGGAAACCGACAGCGTTTCCGCCGCAACGGAAAATTCCATCTGGCTCTCTGATGCGCTCAACCGTAAGCCCGAACCGGCGAACCCGAATGAGTCCCCGAAACAGAAGATCTCGCTGATCCGCGCTTTCAAGGAACGTTCCCGGATCATCCGGCAGATCGACCTGATCAACCGGCAGATCAGAGAGGAAAATTCCATCATCGAAGGCGGTCTGCGCAGCATCGACGTCCGGCAGTCCTATGCGGAATACACGCGGCTCTGCTGTAAACTGATCACACTCAAAAAAGCGATCAGCGGGGCCAACTGCGGCATCATCGGAAAACTGGTGGAACTGGCGGAGATCAAATCGATCTGCCGTCAGCTCAAACTCATCCCGGTCAAGGATGGCAGACAGGAGCCCGGCTATGACGAATCGGAAGTGAAAGTCATGAACGCCGAACTCAAGAAGGCGGAGATCGCCGCGGAAACGGAAGCGCTGCAGACTCGGATGGATGTGCTGCAGGATGAAATCGACGAATTCAATGCCCGGACTCTGATCGAGTTCGAGCCTTGAATATAAATCCCGATGCGGGTTGTGCTTTTTAAAGATTTGCTGCAAATTCGAGACAGGGACGATAACAGGAACTCCGCGAGGGAATCGAAAAAGGAACCTCCAATTAAGCTCCGGCCAGGGTATGAAAAAAAAGCTGGAGTCAACGCACGGATTTCTCCGCAAATCCCGGTTGTAAAAACTGAAACCTTAGTGTAACAGCTGGCATCGGGTCGGGAACCGGACCTCAAAAATCCGGTTCCCGTTTCTCTGTCGTCTCCGTATGAATTCGCGAGTTCGCGCCGCACCCATCCCTCGCACGGTCAGCCGTTTTCCGGTCGGGTCGCGTCTTCGCGGGCTTACTACGAATGCTATGAAAACCGGGAATACTGCAGCATTGCGGAATCCGAAACCGCTGTGCGAGATTTCAGCGCTGAGATCTGGTGATCCCGCTTCATGGCATGTCTTACGCGCTCTCCGTATCCTCCGTTTCATTCCGTATTCTCCATGAGTTCGCGTGAAACCCCGCGCCCCACACCTTCCCGTTGAAGTGATTTTTTCAGTTTTCTGATATTTTTTCAGTTTTACCATTTGATTTTGCCGTCAAAGCGGATTATATTGCATCCAGTGACTGTTGTGAAACAGTCGGTGCTCATTAAAACCGTTATATTTCAGCAAATATACCAGAAACCGACCAAGTAAAAGTTATTTGCCATGAAGTGAAGCTGGAGTGTAACCGGCGGGTTTGTCTTTGCATGTACAATTATTGACCCTGCCGGACGCTTTTCTGTGTTTTCATGGCAGGTTCTTGGTCGGACCTCTGGTATAGACTCGGAGAGTGTTCGGCTTTTTTTGTCTTTCCGAGTTGGCTGGATTCCGCAGCGAAAAGTTGTGATCCAGAAATCATCGTTCCATCCCATTTCTCACTACCATTTTTTGTCCGCGGATCCAGTTTTCTGGCATATCGCGGATTTTTTTTGATTTTTTTCGGAATTCCGTGTAAGAAGGCGGAACTCCGGGGAAGTCAGTAAAAAAAAGGAGGTGAACTGCCCAGTAAAATGTCAAGAAGCCTTGCCAGCTACGGCACGCCGGAACCAGCGAATCGGTTATTTGTTTTTTGATCAAACAACAAAATTGGCAATGAAACCTTGCCAGAAAGAGGAAACAAAAATGAAAAAAATGATTACTCCTGATTCTTTCAAAAAGGCCAGCACCCCCATCGTGATTCCGCAGGAATATGACTGGAAAACGCAATCACGCGGTGATATTGTGAAGTATGGGACTTTCGCAACGACCACGCAGGGGTGCGGAACCGGCATTCAGGATACTGACAGTATCTCTGACTAAAACAGTTCGTGACAACAGCCACCGACAAAATTTATTTTGCGGTGGTTGTTGTTATCCTTTGAGCAAGGAACCTACGTATGGGATTAGTCGTTTGCCGTCTCCCAAGTGGCTGTCAGTCTCTTGCGGCTACAAGATACGTTTTTTTGTCATTTTAACTGAGACCTGTGAGATATACTATGATTTTGTTCATTACAAACACCTCTTGCCCAACAGCCGACGTTATTATGCATTTATTCAACAAGCGAAAAATACATGTGTTTCGATATAATACTGATGAATATAATAAATATTCGTTTCTTTGGAACGAAGATGGCTTTATTTTTAAGGATCCATGCGGTCGAACCATAAAATCAGACGATATTGATATCGTGGTAATGTATAAATCGCTACTGTCGTTAAGAGAAAATCATAAATTCGATTTTATGGGGGAAGACAATGTCAGATATATAGAAATTAATGTCAATTATGTAACAAACGCCTTGGCACAATGGGCTTCAATAAATAATCTTCTTCGTCTCTGGCCCTTAAGGGAATATCATATTCCCAAGACATATCAAATGTTTCTCGCCAAAAAATTCTTTTCTGTTCCAAAGGCAGAAATTCACTGGGGAAATACATTGAAACATAAGATAGTTATGTTTAAGACGTTAGCTCCTTTTGTTACACACGATTATCAGTACACATATGTCGACAAATGTGACCGGGAGCAATTAAGCCCCGACTACCCTTGGTTTACACAGGAGATTGCTACGGGAGACAGAGATGCAACCATCCTATATATCAACGGAAAAATCCATTGTTTCCAGTTTGCTCACAGACGAGAGAGAATGACAGATTGGCGCGTCACCCAAGGAACCGATCAAAATCAATGGCTTCCCTGGAATCCAGAAATCGATTTTCTGAAAAAAGTGGATCTCTATATGAAGGATATGAGGTTGAAGTTCGGTCGTTTGGATTTCATTATTGGCGGCAAGGAACCGGAATTCCTGGAAGTAAACCCCTGCGGTCAATTCGGTTGGCTGGATGATGAAAAACTGACTCTCCACAACGAAGTTGTCGATGCAATCCTGGATTCCCGAACGACAATCACTTTGTAGAATGATTATATGCTGTTTTCACTTTCAAAATCGACCCAAAAAATCTGGATGCTTTGTGCCGGTAAAAATTTGGCATCATATACTGCTGGAGCAATTATCTGTTCCGCAATGACGGTTGCAAATCCATTCTTCCTGGGACTTTTCATTGACAACCTTGTCTATGACGGGGAACCGCAAATCTATTTTCTGATCCTTGTATCCAATGCGTTTTTGTGCTGGTATCTGAATTTGCATCTCCGAAAAGTCATTATCCGAATCGCAAGGGATAGTGAACTTGACATCCAAAATCGTCTGCTTGCGGCATTTCAAAGGATGAAACCATCAGCTGTCGATGGCTACAAGAATGGCGAAATTGCAATAAAATTTTATCGTGACACCGGAAATTTCGAGCAATTCATAGCGGGATTCTGTCCGCAATTCATCAGAATGATCTTCGGCTTCATTTTTTCTTTGATCGTGGTTGCCTGCAAGCAGCCGATGCTCACAGTATTATACCTTTTTTTCCTTCCGATCATGGTGGGCAGTCTGATATTTTACGAAAAAAAACTCACCCGCACGACGCGTT
>SUWI01000395.1 GCA_015061565.1 Lentisphaerota bacterium | reverse complement strand
ATACTGTCTTTCCGCAGAGAATGGGCTATACTTCTCCAGGTCCTAACCAATGGAGGTGTATTTATGGACATCAAGGTGAGCGCCAGACATTTCACTATCAGCGAGACGGAAAGACAGTATGCGGTCGACCAGATCAGCAGCCGGTTTGCCGATCTCACACTGACCATTATCTCCGCGTCGGTCGTGATGGATATGCAGGGGAACCGTTTCACGGCGGAAGTGGTGGTGAATGCGAAAAAAGATTTCACCGCGGCCGCGCAGGTGGAGGATTTCGACTGGAAGAAAGCGCTTGATGCCGCCATCGCCAAGGCCGAAACCCAGGTGACCAAGTATCTGGAAAAGAAACAGCACCACAAGAACGGCGAGACTCTGGCCGGACTCGAGGCGAAAAACGCCGAAAAGAACGCCCAGTAAATTGAACTGACCAACCGCCCCGGACTGCTTTGCCGGTCCGGGGTTTCTTTTTAAGGATATTGCCCCCATGTCAGCCGAATTCGAACTGAGATCCCTCCTGCCGGAAGCCTGGCGGGAATTCCTGTGCGACGCGGTCGATGCCGGATCGTTCCGGCAGCTTTCGTCCTTCCTGAACGCCGAATACCGGGAGCAGACCGTTTTCCCGCCGCTGGACGACCTTTTCACGGCCTTCCGGCTGACCCCGCCGGACCGGGTCAAGACGGTGATCCTGGGGCAGGATCCGTATCATGATGACGGGCAGGCGCACGGGCTGGCTTTTTCGGTCCGCGCGGGCGTTCGTTTCCCGCCGTCATTGCGCAACATTTTCAAGGAACTGAACGCGGACCTGAATCTGCCGGTCCCGAAAGACGGACTGCTGACTCCGTGGGCGGAGCAGGGGGTGCTGCTGCTCAATACGGTGCTGACCGTCCGCGCGCATCAGCCGGCCTCGCACCAGAAACACGGCTGGGAACCGTTCACCGATGCGGTCATCTCCGAACTCAGCCGGAAGAAAGGACATCTGATCTATGTCCTGTGGGGAGCTCCGGCACAGGCCAAACAGCCGCTGATCGATGCGGGGAAACATACGGTGATCTGTTCGGTGCATCCCTCGCCGCTGTCGGCGCACCGGGGATTTTTCGGGAGCCGGCCGTTTTCCGCGGTCAACCGCGACCTGGCCGCGCACGGCATGAAACCCATCGACTGGAACCTGACAGCCGCCGGGCCGTCCGATGATCTGCCGGGGCTGTTCCAATGACCCTCACTGCAGGGGTCTGACCCTTTTCTGGACTTCCGCGGGGAGATAGAGCCAGTTGCGCCGGCTGTCCTTGCCCGAGGCGCGGTGGAACTGGTCGTAATCGCTCATCACCGGCATGTAGAATCCCTGGATCTGCAGGGTTTTCTGATCCATGCGGAGACCGTTGGCGTAGACATTCCAGTCATAGCTGCCGCCGAGGCGGTCTTTCCGGGGATCGGAAGGACATTGCCAGACGCCTTGGTTTTCTGCGACATAGTGACTGAGGACCGACTGGATGGAGGGTCCGGCCTCGGGATCGAAACTGCCGGCGCAGACGGGAAGGCGGTATCCGGAAGCCGTGCCGTAGAGTTCCAGCGCGGTGCCGAGCTGACGCAGATTGCTGATGCAGGAGGTGCGGCGGGCGGCTTCCCGCGCATTGTTCAGGGCCGGCAGCAGGATCCCCGCCAGCAGGGCCAGAATGCCGATCGTGACCAGCAGTTCCATCAGGGTGAAAACTCGTTTCATTTGACCTCCTCCAGCATGGATTTCCAGATTTTCACGGCGGGTCCGAGCAGCTTGCGGTCCTCGGGACTGAGCACGTTCGAAGTGGTGTCGATCGCGCGGTTGATCTGGGCGCGTCCGCCGGGCGTATTGGCCAGCAGGGACAACGCTTTGCGCTGCGTCTTTTTGGGAAAGCGGCGGAAATATTTTTCCGTGCGTTCGGCATCCAGCCTCATTTCTTCGGCCCGCGCGGCTTTCTGTTCGGGGGGCAGTTTGGCGAACTCGGTGAAAGTCCGGTTCACGGATTCCGCCAGCGCTTCGACGATGATCGGATGCCGTTTTTCCGGCGGAATGTCCTTAGCTGCCTTGAAACTCCGCCGCAGGGTGGCCAGCCGGTCGAGCGTGGACTGTTTCGGATCGAACGCTTTCCGGAAATTCCGGCGGATCTTTTCCTCGGGCGGCAGACCGGCATCAGGATCGGCGGTGAATTTCCAGCAGACGATTCCCGTGACCGCCAGGATCAGGACCGCGGCGGCCGACGCCGTCAGCCAGATCCATTTTTTCTTTTTGGGGTTCGGAGTGTCCATCGGATCAGTCCCGTTTTACGGCTCGGAGCAGGGCGGCAAACGCGCCGTCGTGAAATTTCCCCGGCAGGAGCTTACGCTGACGGACCAGACGGAAATCGGGATGTGCCGAGAGGAAACGTTCGATCTGCCGTTCGTCTTCCTCCGGTTCGATGCTGCAGGTGGAATAGAGCAGCTGACCGCCCGGAGCGGCCAGCCTCGCCAGCGAGTTCAGGATATCCCATTGCAAGGTGGCGGTCTCCAGCAGTTTGCGTTCGGAATAACGCCACGGCGCATCGCAGCGGCGGCGGATCACGCCGCTGTTGCCGCACGGCACA
>SUWI01000093.1 GCA_015061565.1 Lentisphaerota bacterium | reverse complement strand
CCTGCTCGGCGAGCGTGCGGAAAAATCCATGATCCGGATCGGCGCCGCCCGCTGCGAGATCTCCGGCGAATTTCAGCTCGATGAGCATTCCCGCGCCGCTGTGCTGCCGGTCCTGGAAGAAGCCGGGATCGCCGCCCGCGAAGACCAGTCGCTGCTGGTCCGCCGGGTCATCACCGCTTCCTCCAGCCGCAATTTCCTTAATGATTCGCCCGTGACGCTCCAGATCCTGCATCGGATCGGGGAACTGCTGGTCGATATCCACGGCGCCAATGAAAATCAGTTCCTGCTGAAAGTCCGCAACCAGCTGAACATGCTGGACCATTTCGGCCGGCATGAAGCCGAGCTCGCCGAAACGCATCGCATCTGGCAGGATCTGAGCGCACTGCAGCACGAACGCGAGGAATTCGCCGCCACGATGCCTTCCGCGGAAGAGACGGCCCGTTTCCGCCGTGATGCCTCGGAAATCGAAAAAGCCGCGCCCGAAATCGGCGAGGATGACGCGCTCGCGGAAAAACACGCGCTCGCCGCCCATTCCCGCACCCTGATCGAGCTCGCGTTCAACGCGTCCAATGCGCTGTCCGAAAGCGAAGATTCCATTCAGGACCGTCTGGGCACCGTGCGGCGTCTGCTGTCCGATATGGAAAAATGCGATCCCAACGGCGCAGCCCGTTTCCTGCAGGGGCTCGATGAAGCGTCCGAAGCGGTTTCCTCGCTCGCTTCCGCGCTTTCCGATTATGCCGCCGAAGTGGAGATCGACGAGGCTGCTTTCCAGGCCATGGAGGAACGTCTGCACGTGCTCCAGACCCTGAAGCGGCGTTACGGTCCCACGCTCGAAGATGTGCTCAAACATCTCGACTCCCTGCGCTCCCGGATCGATGCCTACGAAAATGCGGAACAGCGGCGGCAGGATTTCGACAACCGGGAAAAAGAACTGCGTTCGGAATTGGCCAAGGCGTGCGCCGTGCTGACGAAAAAACGGCAGACCGCCGGGACAGCCGTCGCCGGAAAGACCGCGGCCGAGCTGGCCAAGCTCGGTTTCAAAAAATCCGAGTTTGCCGTGAAATTGTTTGATGTCGAGCCCGGACCGGAAGGCGCCGACCGCGTGGAATTCATGTTCAGCGCCAATCCCGGCGTGCCGGCGATGCCGCTGCGGGACGTGGCCAGTTCGGGCGAACTTTCCCGCGTGATGCTCGCGCTCAAAACCGTGCTGGCCGAGGCCGATTTGATCCCGATCCTGATCTTCGACGAGATCGATGCCAATATCGGCGGCGAGACCGCCACGAAAGTCGCGGGGGAGATCGCGGTCCTGGCTCGGAGCAAGCAGATTTTGTGCATTTCGCATCTGCCGCAGATCGCCAGCCGCGCCAACACTCATTTCAATGTTTCCAAGGAATCGAAAGGCGAGGTGACGCATACTCATATCCGTCAGCTCGATCACGCCGGACGGGTGAAGGAGATCGCCCGGATGCTGGGCGGCGGCGCCGAAGCCGCCAGGCTCGCCGCCGGAATGCTGTCCGATTCCGGTGACTCGCCCAAGACAAAATAAGACCTATAGGTCCTATAAGTCCTATAAGTCTTATGAATCGTTTTCCGTGATTCTGAAACAGTCGCTTTTTTTCAGGCGAAAGGTTCGGGGCGGTTCGCGGCCAGCACCCGCAGGAAATTCTGTCCGAGGATCTTCGCGATGTCGTCGTCGGAGAATCCGCGCATGACCAGGCCGACGGTCCACAGCGGCCAGACGATCCAGGCCAATGAACCCGTGACATGCTCCTTGGGATTTTTCGGCGGGTGCGGTGATTTGGCCCAGTCGCCCCACCAGCGGTTATTGGTGTATTCCGCATTCTGGTAATAGGCGACCCGGATCAGGTCTTCCGGCCAGTTGTGATAATACTGCTGGTCGGTGCCGATGCCGACATGTTCCACGCCCGCCAGTTTGGCGATGTAGCAGATATGGTCCAGCATCATGTTGAGGTCATCGCTGCCGCCGAGCATGCCGGGGAAGGCGTAGACGCCGATCAGGCCGTCCTTTTCCGCGATCGCCTTCAGCGTTGCATCGTCCTTGCAGCGGATGTAATCGAACAGCGCCCGTGCCGCGGTGTGCGACGCCATGATCGGCTTTTCGGAGATTTGCGCGGCTTCCAGACTGCTGCGCATGCCCGTATGCGGCACATCGACGATGATACCGACCTTGTTCATCTCATGGATCAGTTCGCGTCCGAGGTCGCTGATGCCGCCGTTGGCGGGTTCGGCACAGCCGTCCGCGATAAAGTTGCGGCGGTTGTAGGAAAGGTGCATCATGCGGACACCGAGATGATACCAGTCGCGGATCCAGGAAAGTTCCTGTTCGCCGGACTGGAGTTCACCGACGATCGGAGGCCCGTTGATGCTCCAGACGACCGCGATGCGGCCGGAATCGTTGATTTCCTTGATCTCCTCCGGCGAACCGGCCTGCGCGATGGTGTCGCGGAAATGACGCAGGATCTGGAAATTGCATCCCATGCGCCGGATATCCTCTTCGCGGGATTTTCCTTCGGCGACCGTCTGGACCATGCATTTGAGGCCGGATGCGCGCATGGCGTCCCGGAAACGCCGGCAGCATTCCGGATCGTCGCACAGCATGTCGTAAGCGCTGTATTCCGCGCGTTTTTCCAGTTCGCGCGCGCCGACCCCCTTGTCATACCATTCCTGCCGTTTGCGTTTCATCGTTTCATTGTAACAGGCGGTGGGCAGAAAACCGAAACCGTCCATGCAGAACAGGTTCTTATGCAGTTCCAGACCGTGTTCCCGCTGGGTGGGGGTCGGCTTCAGCAGGGCGAGCGTATGGTTCCAGGCGAGTTCGTGATTTTCGGAGATGAATTTCATGGGTGTGTTCCTTATTTGAATGTCCGCCATTCACCCTCGGTTTTCGACAGGTCGGAGAAACCTTTGAAAGCTTCGGGTTCCAGACCGATGATGTTTCCGTCGGGCGCTTTCCGGACCGGATCCGCAAAGAAATCCTTGAAATCCCAGACGTGGAACCGGGCGGAGTTTTTCGGATCGCGTCCGTCTTCGTAATCATTGACTTTGTGGCCGAAAGACAGGCCTTTCTTCATGTCGACGGCCCTTTCCGCCATGGACTTCCAGGTGAGCATCTTCGGCATCGCCTTGAAGTTCGGATTCGCGAAAATGGACCCGCCGTCTTTTCCGGCCAGCCGGTAATATTCGGCCAGTGTCCACTTCCTGCCGGCGTGCGTGCCGGCGATGAACCGGATTTCTTCGGGCAGACGGGTGAAGTAGAGGTTGCTGAATTCATCGACCAGCTTCGGATGGGTCATCTTCAGGAGCGGTTCGGAGGTTTTGGCCCGGAGGTTGTCGGTCACGATATTGTAGGCGAACCGGATGCTGTGATCCTCTTTCCCCATGGCGAAGAGCGGCCAGATGCTGGCCATTTTCAGTATGTTGTGTTCCAGCACCACGCCGGTGCTGTCGATGCAGGCGATCGAACCCATGCTGTTGATCTCCACGCTGTTTTTCAGAGAGATGTCTTTGGAATTGCGGATATGCAGGAGCGCGGGGGAATAACCCGGACTGCGGCCGTCGTAGAAGACCCGGCTCACGGCGATGTCTTCGCACCCGAAGAAGATGAAGAGTCCGCTGGCGTTGATCAGGGCGGTCCCGAACGTTTTGAGGCGGAAACTGTCAAACCGCAGATGCTTTTTCCCGAAGGCGCCGAAAGCGCGGCAGAGCTGACGGTTGTTGCCGTCGAACCAGACCGTTTCGCCGGGCGCACCGCAGTAGGTGATGGGCTTGTCCGGCGTTCCGCTGACGGGGACCAGGATCGATTCGCGGTAAACACCCTCATGGATGACCACGGTGTCGCCGGGTGCGGTCTTCAAGGCGGCGCTGGAAATGTCGAGCAGCGGTTTGTCCGCCGTTCCGGGATTCCGGTTGTCGCCTTTCACGGAAACGTGGAAGGTCTGCGGCGCGCGGTCGGCGGCCGGCGTGGTGAACTTCACGGTGCCGGAACGGTTCTTGCCGGGCTTCTTATAATTGATCTTTGCCGGCAGATAATGATTGCCCAGCACGTAACGGTTCCGCCGGTTGGAAATGGCGAAACATTCGTATTGGGTATCGGGTTTAAGATTATCCAGGGAAACGAAAGAGAGCTGCACGGATGCGGTCCGGTCCATGCTGGTCCGCCATTTCCCGCCGGGTTCGCGGAAATTCACGTTGGAATTTTTCAGCACGGCATCCGTTTCGAACTGGAGCGAGACCTCCTTGGAACTGGCCGGAAGGATCTTCAGGTTGAAATAAGAGTTGCTCTGGGGTTCGAAGAGATAAAAGACCGGACCGATGAGCGTGCCGTCCGCGGCCTGACCTTTGAAATCCGATTCGTTTTTCAGCGTGAAATCGCCCTGTGGCGCATTGCTGAACTTGGCGGTCAGCCGGATGCCGGCGGGATCCTGCGGCGCGGGCTGGTCCGGATAGGCATTGCCGAAGAGGACCGCTGAGCCGGGAGCCTGGTTTAGGATGCTCAGGCGGATCACGCTGTCGGGCGCATCGACGACCTTTTTCACATCCGGCGCAAAGGCGCAGTGGCTGATAGTCACGGGCTTGTCCGATTTGACCGCGGTGCCGGCCTTGGCAAATCCGCAGTTCTCGATCCTGAGTCCGCTGCCGGAACAGGTCACTGCGTCGCCCCCGGTGACGATGCCGAGTTTGCGCAGCGTTACCTGATCGGCGGTCACCTTGATCCTGCCGGTGATGACCGCGGGTGCGTTCTGCCCGTATCCGGCCAGGGTGATCCCGTTCTGCGTGACCGTGATGCCGTCCGGATACTTGCCGGGCAGCAGATAGACCGCGGCGCCGGCGGGAACACCTTTCAGCGTCTTCCGCGGGGTCTTCCGGCTGAGGCCGTCGTTCGCGTCATCGCCGTCCGGGGCCAGATAGCAGAAATTCTGTCCGGCAAACCCCTGTTTGAATTTCGAACCCTTGGTGAGGCGGAAGTCGAAAGCGGTGAGATCGGCAAAGGAATCGGGATAAGACTGGATGATCTCGCGTCCGAAAGCGAGGGAAGTTTTGCCGTTGACGCCCTTCCGGTCGTAGTCATTGACATAGAAAACCGAGTGTTCCGAATTTTTGCAGGCCACCATGCCGGGCGAGAAGACCTGGGAGACCAGGCACTTGGGATCGCTGGGCTTGATCCAGATATGGCCGCGCTCGTCTTCGATGCTGACGGAACGGCTGATGGTGTCGTTCGTATTGGCCCCGTAGAACCGGATGCCGTAGGTGCGCGAACGGAAGGAGAAACAGTTGTCGATGACCGAATCGATGCCGGACCAGATGATGATGTTGCCGCCGGAAACCTGTCTGAGCGTGCCGTTGCCCAGCGCGGTGCAGGATTCGATCCGGCTGCGGGTCGCCTTGTTCATGCTGATGCCGCCGCAGTTGAGGACCGCGGTACAGCGCCGGATCAGACAGTTTTCGGCGTTGTTGATCAGGACGCCCCAGCTGGCGAACTGGAAAGACACTTTTCCCGTCATGAAGCCGCGAACCGTGAGGCCGTCGATCTCGACATTGACGACTTTGCCGCTTTTGCCGGGGACGACCGCGAAACCGTCGGCCGGGAACACGGACCGGGCGATGACATGTTTTTCAGGCGGGCGGGCATCGGTCGTGCGCAGATAGATCAGTTTTGCCGCGGCATCGTAATGATACCGGCCGGGTTCGGGCAGGGGCTTGGTCAGGAAACTCTTGTCCGCCCGTTCGTAAAGGGTGAAGGTGTCATGCTCGAAAACCGCTTCGGGAGCGGCTTCGCAAGCCGTGACGTAAATGCCTTTTTCCTGATCGTGGACCTTGAAATCCTTCAGGGGCAGGTCGCTGTGGATCAGGACCGTGCCGGGATATTTGGCGCGGATCACGGTTTTCCGGGCCGGATCGCCGTCCAGAACCTTGCGGACCGCTTCATGATATTTTCCGGGCAGGATGGTCAGCGTGTCTCCCGCCTGGATGGCATTCATTCCCTGCCGAATGGTTTTGAAGGGGGTCTTTTCGCTCCGTCCGTCGGCAGTGTCCTGCCCGGAGGGGGAGACGAAGAATTCCGCACCCGTCAACGTCCCGGCCAGAAAGGCCGCCGCCGCGAAGAGTATAATTTTCATCTGCGAATATCCTGCTCAGAATACGACCAGATCAACGTACCGGCTGAGGGTATCGCCGATGCTCATGGGTTCCACGTGCCAGTCCAGCAGGAGACAATTTGTTTTTTTGCTGTGCCGGAAAGCGATCTCGCCTTTATCGCTGGCCCCCGAGGGATGCAGACCATAAATCTTGTTGTAGTTGGTGAGGTTGACATACTTGTCGGGGCCAGCCATGTAAGTGCAGTCCGCCCGGTAAAGTCTGGAGGAAGGTTTTTTGATTTCGACAACTTTTCTGGCCCCATGGACCGTGTCATAGGCGGCATTCGTGGTGAACGTATAACTGAGCCCGCATTTGATCATTTTGGTGGAATGGGTCTTGCGGAAGGTATCGGTCGGGCAGCGGAAGATTTTGGCGTGGTTTTCCGGAATGTTGGTGGATGAGGATGAAATCGGTTCGTAGAAATTGCCGTTGGTACCGAGCATCATGGGTTCGATGTATGATCTCATACAGTCAAACCAGGTTTCCCCGGTAGCATCATTTTTTGCGCCGATCGGATAATATTCGTTGAAAGTGTCGACATACTGAGCCACGTACAACCCAATCGTTTTCAGATTGTTCTTGCAGGTGGTGTCTCGGGCCCGTTCGCGGGCGCTGTTCAATGCGGGCAGCAGCATTCCGGCCAGAATCGCGATGATCGCGATCACGACCAGGAGCTCTATCAAGGTGAACGACTTACGGCTTTTTTGAATGTCCTTTTTTGTTTTCATGGGTTGCTCCTAACTGTTTTGCTGGGTTGAAGTTTGAAACGGTGCGGAAACGAATTTTTATTCTTAAGTTGAAAACCTCCGTCTTTATTTATTGTTCATAAAGTTCCATTGAGTTCGATTTTATAATCGGTCATCAGGTCGGCGGAATAAGCGGCCATGTCGTTTTTGAGGATCTGTTCGACGGCCAGAACGCCGATCCTGCGGGCATCCGGCACCAGCGAGGTCACCGGCGGATCGTATTTGCGGATGAATTCGAATCCTCCGAACGTCATCAGGGAAGCGCGGGAACCGAACCGGCAGCTTTCATGCAGCCGATCCATGATCACCTTGGTAAAATAATCGGAGGAAGAAAACACCAGAGTTTTCTGCGTCGAACCGAGGATTTTTTCTCCGAGTTCGGCGATCAGTTCGGAATCCCGCTGCGGCGACATCAGGATCTTTTCCCGGCAATGGATCATTTTGGACGGGATCCCGTTCCGGATCAGCTGTTCGCGGAGACGGCTGCAGAGAATGCGGTTGCCTCCCCATGGATTGGAGCCCTGTTCGTAAATGAAGAATTCCTTTGCCCCGGATTTGAGCGCCAGCATGGCGGCGTCATCGGCACACTTTTCAAACGGCAGGGAAACGGTGCGGACCGGAAGCCTGCTGCGGCGTCCGGCGATCACGCAGGGGAGTCCGTCGAGATTCGGAAGAATGTATTTGGCGATCATTTCGTCCGGATAGAGCATATCCAGTATGATCCCGGCCGGATGCGGGACTTCCTGCAGATCACGCAGAAGGCTTTCCATGTGGGCTGCGTCGATGACCGGCATCCGGACCGTGGCGATGGTCCGCGGGACAAACAGATTGAAACCTTCCTCCAGGGTGCGGGTCTGGATCCCTTCGGTCAGGCGGAGAATGAAATTGTCGTCTTCGGAAACGGGTTTCGGGGAACGGCAGGCCAGGATCAGGGTGTTGCCGGTGCGGTCCATCTTTTCGGCGTCCTTGACAAAATACCCGGTCCCTTCATGGCGGACGATGCGGTCGGCCTGGACCAGTTCCTTGAATACGCGCAGCACAGTAATCTGGCTGACATTATACTGGTCGCAAAGTTCACGGATGGAGGCGATGCGGTCGCCCGGCTTGAGCCTGCCGCTGTCGATCGCCTTCAGAATATCGTCTGTGATCGTCTTATAAATTGGTGTTCCCATGGTCCGTATCTTTCAAAAATATTACATCTAATATCGCATTGTCATTACAGCTAATATTATACACGGATTTCCGGAAAATACAAGAGGCAAAAGGAAAAAAAGCAGTTTTTTTTCGCTGCGGCGGAAAAAACTTGAAAAAATGCTCTTTCCCGTGTAAATTACGGTCAGGATAAAACAATTTTCATAGAAGGATCGAAATATGCAGTTTACAAGCACTCGCCGGACCCTGTCGCTGGAATCCGCCCAGGTCATCACCAAAGGCATATCCGAAGACGGCGGTCTCTTCGTTCCCCGGACTTTCCCGCGCCTTTCCGATGAACTGATTTCCCGCATGGCGGCGATGGATTACCAGGAACGCGCCAAAACCGTCCTTTCGCTTTTTCTGACCGATTTCACGGCGGCGGAGATCGAACGCTGCGTGAAGGGAGCATATACCGGCACGTTCGAAAACGATGATCCGGCGCCGCTGGTCGAGGTCGCGCCCGGCATGAACCTGCTGGAACTCTGGCACGGTCCGACCTGCGCTTTCAAGGACATGGCGCTGCAGCTGCTGCCCTATCTGCTGACCACCGCCGCCGCGAAAACCGCACCCGGACGCACCATGGTCATTCTGGTCGCCACCTCGGGCGATACCGGCAAGGCCGCGCTGGACGGTTTCGCGGACGTCGAAAACACCCGCATCATCGTATTTTATCCGCAGGACGGGGTCAGCCCGATGCAGAAACTGCAGATGACCACGCAGACCGGCGGCAATGTGGCGGTCAGCGCCATCTACGGCAATTTCGACGATGCCCAGACCGGCGTCAAAAATATTTTCGCCGATGCGGACATGAAAAAATTCCTGGCGGAGAAAAATATGGAATTCTCGTCCGCCAACTCCATCAATTTCGGCCGTCTCGTGCCGCAGATCGTTTATTATGTGTCCGCTTACTGCGACCTCATCAGGACGGGCCGGATCAAGGCGGGCGAAACGTTCAATGTGACGGTGCCGACCGGCAATTTCGGCAATATCCTCGCCGCCGTCTATGCCAAATACATGGGCGTGCCGATCGCGAAACTGATCTGCGCTTCCAACCGGAACAACGTGCTGACCGACTTCATCCGGACCGGCACTTACGACCGGAACCGTCCGTTCCATACCACGACCAGCCCTTCGATGGATATCCTGATCTCGTCGAATCTCGAACGCATGCTGTATCATCTGAGCGGCAATGATGAGGAACTGGTCGCCGGACTGATGAAACAGCTCAAGTCCGACGGCAGATACACGATCCCGGCGGACATGCTGACGAAGCTGCAGCAGGAATTCTACGGCGGGTTCTGCGACGACCGGGCCGCTTCCGCGACCATCGCCGAACTGTTCCGGCAGAGACATTATCTCTGCGACACTCATACCGCGGTGGCGGTCAACGTGTATGAACAGTATGTCCGGGAAACGGGCGACCGCAAGCCGTGCGTGATCGCCTCGACCGCATCGCCTTACAAGTTCGCGAAAGCCGTCCTTTCAGCGGTCGAACCCGAAGCCGCCGCAGACAATGAATTCGCGATGGTGGACGAGCTTTCCGAAGTCACGGGCACGAAGATCCCCGCGCCGCTGGCGAATCTGAAAGACCGCGCCGTGCTGCATAAATCCTGTGTGAAACAGGCGGAAATGGCCGGATTCATCCGCGATTTCCTGAGCCGCTGAACCCGGCCTGACGGAAATCATTTATCCCAGCTGGTGTTGCCGAGGATCCCTTCGGGGAACCAGACCGGCCGATAGCCGTTTTCGGTAGCCAGCCGGCACGCTTCTTCCACGCGGTCCAAGTGGTTCGGAATATAATTGAAATAGTCCGGATAACTGTACTGTTCATGGCTCATCAGACCGACGGTATCGCGGTCCGGGGCGATCGACGCGAATCTCTTTTTCAGCACGTCGATATCATCGTAATTGCAGCAGATCAGATTGGTCAGAAGAATGATATCGAATTTCCGGTCATACCAGAGGTGCGCGGCCCTGGTCAGATAATGGGCGACGTCCTGTTCGTAATGGTACCCGATGTCGGTGACGGCGATGGAATGCTTTTCGCCGATATGGGAGATGCTGCCGAGAAAACCGCCGGAAAGACAGCGGGTGCCGCGTTCCTGCAGAACATGGAAATTTTCCGGGTTGGTGATGGCCCAGTGGATGACCATCGGCGGGATGAAGCATTCGGGTCCGGCGAACCGGCAGACTTCCTTGTAGACCTGGTCATAATCAGCCGCCAGCGTGGCGGCATCGGCCGACTGGTACGGACGGTCCGGAAACTCGCTTTTGGCATGGAAGGACAATCTCAGCCAATCCCGGTTGGCCTGGAATTCCTTTTTGTAATCCGCAGGGAAATCCGAGATCGAAAAATCGTGATGATCGTCGTGGAAAAAGAGGTTCAGCATGAAATGCGAACCGTATTTTTCATGGATGGACCGCAGCCTGCCGAGGAACATCTCGTCGAAGATCGATTTCGGACGGCTGAGCGCGATGCTGCGGAGGAAAAAACTGCAGTCATCGAAAAAGAAATTATACCGTTTGAAAGACGCGCGGTCCCACATGACCGTGAGCGTGAGCGTGCGTTCGCCGAAAGAATCCGAGGCTGCCGCCTGGATCCTGTTGATTTTTTCCGTCAGTCTGACTTTGGCGGAAAAATTGCGGTCGAACCGTTTCACCGGCTGTCCGTTGACCGTGACTTCGGCCTGCGGATCGGCAATGCCTTCCACAGTGATTTCCAGGTAATCATCGGTTTCCATGCCGTGATGACGATTCAGAATGGCGCCGTCTCTCAGATTGGTGATCTCCAACATGTTTCTTCTCCTTTTCGATTTGAAAAATAAACGGTTTTCAACTATATTATAACATTGTTTCGAGAGAAAGAAATATGCAGAAAAGGACATTATAAGGCAGAATGGGATATTTTGACGATTTTCAGCTGCTGAATGTAAGCCGGTCGCGGATGTACGGGGAATCGCATCCGCCGCTGATCCGGACGCCGCATCATTATCTGGGTCTGATCCAGGGGGAAGTCATTCTCGACGGGAGGACGGAGAAACGTCCGCTGGTGTATCTGACGCCGGGCGGGATCCTGACGCCGGGCGGCTGGGATTCTCCGCCGGGGCAATGGCGGGACAATTTTTATATCGAATGCTCGGGAGACCGTGCCGACCGTTTCTTCGAGTCGTTCGGTGCGGCGGATCGATGCCGGCATTATTTCGTCCGGAATCCGGCCCCGTTCATTGCGCTGCTCAATACCATGAAAAAACTGTTCTCGAAAGGGACGGTCCGGTTTGCCGCGGATGCGGCGCTGTGTCTGGAGGAATTCGCTTCGCAGCTGGAACGCAGCCAGATCGCCGAGGCCGGCGGCGGCCGCATGGCGGAACTGGAAAAGGTGATGGATGCGGTCCGATGCGACCCTGGTGCGGACTGGGATTTCCGTTCCGAAGCGGAGAAATCCGGCATCACGCTGCGGCATTGGACCCGGCTGTTCACCGCAGTCGCCGGTATGGCGCCCCATCGGTTCGTGACCGCCTGCCGTCTGCGTCTCGCCAAAGAGCTGCTGGTTTCTTCCGGACAGCCGATCAAGCAGATCGGGGTGCTGTGCGGTTTCGGCGGGGTTTCGGAATTCACCCGTTTTTTCCGGAACGGGACCGGTATGACGCCGGGTGAATGCCGGAAAAATCAGCTCCGCTAAGCTCCGGAATTTTATATTTTTCCGCACCGGATCCGGCGTTTTTCCGGTGTGAGCTGTGAGAATTTTCACAGATAAACGGTCCGATAAGAATATGCTGTTTTATAAAATGTTTATAATAAACGATATACAAAATATTTGTGAAAAATGAAAACAATTAAAAAAAGACGATTTTTTTATAGTTTTGAGCTTGACTTTTCGGATGAGTGAAGATATATTAAGTTGTGAAATCAATCACAGAGCTTTTTGCCGGAATGTTTAGTGAAAAGTTCAGCAATTATAAAAAAACGGGAAATATCAGTCTGTCACAGATTAAATATTGTGTCTCTAAAAGGAGGAAAAACATGAGTTGCAACAAGTTGTCGGAAGGTGCGGCGGCCAAGTTCGCCGAACTCGACACGTTCATTGAAGGTCTGAAAATCGACCGTGACGATGAACGCCGCCGGGGGTATCTGATCCAGGTGCTCCACCGTGCGCAGGATATCTTCGGGTATCTGCCGCGCGAAGTCCAAATCCATGTCGCGCAGAAACTGTTTCTGTCCGAGGCGCAGGTCTCCGGCGTGGTGAGCTTCTACAACTATTTCACGACCAAGCCGAAGGGCAAATACAACGTGAACGTGTGCCTGGGCACGGCGTGCTATGTGAAGGGCGCCGAGAAAGTGCTTGCCGAAATCGAACGTATTCTGGGCGTGAAGGCGGATACGAATCCGACCGCTGACGGCTTGTTCTCGATCTCCGCGCTGCGCTGCGTGGGAGCCTGCGGACTGGCTCCGGTCATGGTGGTCAACGGCAAAGTTTACGGCAAAATGACCCCGGCCAAAGCCGCGGAAGTCATCAAAGGAATTCAGGCCAAGGAGGCGGCTGCAAAATGAATAAGATTACATCCCGGGAAGCCCTGGAAGCTGCTTACAACGCTTCCAAAGGCGAACTGATGCTCCGTATCACGGATAAGCACGATCTCAATTCCAAGAAGAAAGACATCCTCTGCTGCGGAGGAACCGGCTGCCACGCCTCGAATTCGCAGGAAATGATGGAAAACCTGCGCAAATACATCAAGGAAAACGGACTCGAAAACGACGTGCGCGTCGTCCAGACCGGCTGCTTCGGTTTCTGCGCGCAGGGCCCGATCGTCAAGATCATGCCCGACAACGTGTTCTATGTGCAGGTCCAGCCGGAAGATGCCAAAGAGATCGTGGAAAGCCACATCGTCGGCAAGAAACTGGTGGAACGTCTGCTCTACGTCGAACCGGCCCTGAAGGAACGGATCCACGATTACGCCAAGATGGCGTTCTATGCGAAACAGCAGCGCATTTCCCTGCGGAACTGCGGTCTGATCAATCCGGAACGGATCGAAGAATACATCGCCAACGATGGTTACAAAGCCCTCGCGCAGTGCCTGTTCGACATGACTCCGGAAAAAGTGGTTCTGGAAGTTCTGAATTCCGGTATCTGCGGACGCGGCGGCGCCGGTTTCCCGACCGGACTGAAATGGAAGATCGCCGCGGGCGTCAAGACCGATGAAAAATACATCGTCTGCAACGCCGACGAAGGCGACCCCGGCGCGTTCATGGACCGTTCGATCATGGAAGGCGACCCGAACAGCATTATCGAAGCGATGGCGATCGGCGCGTATGCGATCGGCGCCCAGCGCGGTCTGGTCTACATCCGCGCAGAATATCCGCTGGCGGTCAGCCGTCTGCAGATCGCGATCGATCAGGCCCGCGCCTGCGGCCTGCTCGGCAAGAACATCATGGGAAGCAAATTCTCGTTCGATATCGAAATCAAGCTCGGCGCGGGCGCCTTCGTCTGCGGCGAGGAAACCGCTCTGATCCACTCGATGGAAGGTCAGCGCGGCGAGCCGACCACGAAACCGCCGTTCCCGGCGAACATCGGCGGCGGCTACTGGGGCTGCTCCACCAACGTCAACAACGTGGAAACCTATGCGTCGATCCCGATGATCATCCGCAACGGCGCCTCCTGGTACAACAAGATCGGCAACTGGAAGCCGGAATGGGATGAAAACGGCAACTTCAAACGCACGATCAGCGGCAGCGCCGGCACGAAAGTGTTCGCCCTGGCCGGACAGATCAACAACGTGGGTCTGGTCGAAGTCCCGATGGGCACCACCCTGCGCGAGATCATCTACGACATCGGCGGCGGCGTTTCCGGCGGACGCGAGTTCAAAGCGGTGCAGACCGGCGGACCTTCCGGCGGCTGCATCACCAAGGAAAACCTCGACACCCCGATCGACTACGGCAACCTGGCGAAGATCGGTTCGATCATGGGGTCCGGCGGTATGATCGTGCTGTCCGACAAGGACTGCATGCCGGCGATGGCGAAGTTCTATCTGGACTTCACCCGCGACGAATCCTGCGGCAAATGCACCCCGTGCCGTATCGGCACCCGGCGGATGCTGGAAATGATGGAAAAGATCTGCGACGGCAATGGCACGGAACAGATGCTGGAAGATCTGGAATCCCTGGCGAAGACGATCCAGGACACCGCGCTGTGCGGTCTGGGACAGACGGCCCCGAACCCGATCCTGAGCACGCTGCGTTACTTCAAGGACGAATATCTGGCGCACGTCCGCGACAAGAAATGTCCGGCCGGCACCTGTCCGAAACTTTACACGCTGACCATCACCGACACCTGCATCGGCTGCACCAAGTGCAAACGGAACTGTCCGGTGGGCGCGATCACCGGCGAGCTGAAGCAGAAACATGTGATCGACACTTCCAAGTGCATCAAGTGCGGCGCCTGTATTGACGGCTGCCCGAAAAAAGCGATTGTCAAAGGATGAGTGAAACCATGAGCAACGTAAATCTTACCATCAACGGCAAAGCGGTGTCCGTCCCCGCCGGATCCACGATTCTGGACGCCGCCAAGAAACTGAATATCAATATTCCGACTCTGTGCTACTGCGACAAGCTCGGCTGCGGCGTGTCGAACCATCCGGCCAGCTGCCGTATCTGCGTAGTGGAAGTCGAAAAGAGACGCAATCTGGCTCCGGCCTGCGCCACTCCGGTCATGGAAGGTATGGTGGTTCACACCAATTCCCTGCGGGCTCTGAATGCCCGCCGGACCGTGCTGGAACTGATCCTGAGCGACCATCCCCAGAAATGCCTGACCTGCGCCAAGAACCAGGACTGCGAACTGCAGCAGCTGACGGCCGAATTCGGCATCCGCGACATCCAGTATGAGGGTGCCCGGAACAACTTCAAGGTCGACACCTCCAGCGAAGCCATCATGCGCGACCTTTCCAAGTGCATCATGTGCCGCCGCTGCGAAACGGTCTGCAACAAGGTCCAGACGGTCGGCGCCCTGACCGGTTACGGCCGCGGCTTCAAGGCCAAAGTCGGGACCGCGAGCCTGATCCCGCTGGCCGATACCAACTGCACCTTCTGCGGACAGTGCGTGAACGTCTGCCCGGTCGGCGCCATCACCGGTATCAGCTATGTCAAGAAAGTCTGGCAGGCGATCAACGATCCGACCAAGACGGTCATCGTCAGCACGGCTCCGGCCGTCCGCGTCGCCATCGGTCAGGAATTCGGCTTTGAGCCCGGAACGCCCGTCACCGGCAAACTCGTGGCCGGCCTCCGCGCCCTCGGTTTCGACAAAGTGTTCGATACCAACTTCGCCGCCGACCTGACCATCATGGAAGAAGGCAACGAACTGGTCGGACGCATCAAGAACGGCAAGAATCTGCCGATCCTGACCAGCTGCTGCCCCGGCTGGATCAACTTCATCGAACACAACTTCCCCGATCTGCTTGACATCCCGTCTTCCTGCAAATCGCCGCAGCAGATGTTCGGTGCGATCGCCAAGTCCTACTATGCGCAGAAGATCGGCGTGAAGCCGGAAGATCTGATCGTCGTTTCGGTCATGCCCTGCCAGGCGAAGAAATACGAAGCCGCGCGTCCGGAATTCGCTCCGAACGGCGTCCGCGACATCGACTATGTCGTCACCACCCGCGAACTCTGCAAGATGTTCCGCGAAGCCGGCGTCAACCTCGCCAACCTGGAAGACGATAAATACGACAGCCCGCTCGGCGAATCCACCGGCGCAGCCGATATCTTCGGCGTTACCGGCGGCGTGCTCGAAGCTGCGCTGCGTTCCGTCTATTTCATGCTCAACGGCAAGAATCTGGAAGGCGATGCGATCAACTTCCGCGCGGTCCGCGGTCTGGACGGCGTCAAGGAAGCCAGAGTCCAGGTCACGCCCGAACTCGCCGTCAATGTTGCGGTCGCCTCCGGCCTCGGCAACGCCCGCAAGGTTCTGGAAATGGTCCGCAAGGACCGGAACCGGTTCCAGGCGATCGAGATCATGGCGTGCCCCGGCGGCTGCATCAACGGCGGCGGTCAGCCGTATCTCCACGGCGATGCCGCGCTGCTCGAAAAACGGATGAAAGGCCTCTATACGGAAGACGAACGCAAGACTCTGCGTCTCTCCCATGAAAACCCGGACATCCAGACTCTCTACAAGGAATTCCTCGGCGAGCCGGGCAGCGAAAAGGCTCATCACCTGCTGCATACGGTCTATCACGAGAAATAATCCGGACCGGAGGTTTCCGGCGGCTGGCGGCATGGTTCCGTTCAGCTGCCGGTACTGAAAGGTAAAATTTTGGAATTGCGGGAATGCTCGGCTCTCCCCCTCGGCTGACGGCTCGCAATTCCTTTTTTGTGCCTGCCGCCAGCGATTATTTCGATCAGGAAAGTTGATCCAGTTCGCATTCCAGTTCGGCCATGTAACGGACCAGCTCGTTGTGGATGTCCGCAAAAGGCAGCTGTCCGCCGATAAGCGGAACTTTGATCGA
The DNA here is from genome assembly GCA_015061565.1 of Lentisphaerota bacterium. GTDB lineage: Bacteria > Verrucomicrobiota > Lentisphaeria > Victivallales > UBA1829 > SIG94. Next base: position 3,031 of record SUWI01000093.1, on the reverse strand, counting down.
TTCGTAATTGCCCTCCCGGCCGCTGCCGACGATCCGGTTGGTTCCCTTCAGCGAAGTATTGTCCGGAGCATAACCGCGGCTGCCGTTGGTAAGGCTCATGACCATCGGGTATTTCACCTTGGAAGCTGCCACGATATCATTCTTGATGGCCTGCATGATCTCGAACGGCGCACCCATGAACTGCAGTTCGCCCATGCGGATGATCTGAAGTTCGGTATCCAGGCCGGTTTCGCCCCGTTCCAGCACGGTTTTCATTTTTTCGATCCCCTGCAGATAAACCGCCGCCATCCGGCATTCCGGTTTACTGTCATCGGCGTCATTCGAAAGCAGGACAGCCTCCTGTTCCTTCCGGATCTCTTCCAGTTTTTCGAACGTGAAAACTTCTTTTCCCCGGAAGTGAAAGACTTTGGAAATGGAATGGATGAAGGGGACTTCGATCTCCCTGGCCTGATTGAGCCCGTTGCGGACCGCATTGGCGAACCGCGCGGCAAAAACATCGAGCGCCAGCAGGGATTCCTGTTCCCCTTTGTGCACGCAGCCGGAGTTGACATCGCCTTCCGCGCCTTGCAGGAACATACCGACGGAACCAGGGAATTCCCGCATCAGGTTGTGCATGGCAACGCCTGGCCAGTCGCCGTGGATGTAATGGTTGGAAGCGGAACAGACGACCGGATGGCAGCCGAAGTTCGCCATGAATCCGATCATACGTCCGTCTGCGGAATCGAACCGGATGACCCGGCATTCCGTATCGGTCAGTTCCGGTTTGGCCGGTTCCCAGTCGTCTTTCAGCACCTCCTCCAGCGGCGGCGCATCCTTATCATAGACCCGGTTCAGCCCCATGTGGCGGCAGGGGACCATGGCCTGAGACACTTTGACCGGCTGCAGGTTCGCGATCGCCTGGTCGACGGACGCGGCGATCCGTGCCGGCAGGATTGCCAGCCAGGCCGGATCGGTCGCCCCCCAGCCGGTATTGCGGGTATGCGCCGCCGGCCCGGAATGGGTATGACTGGTATTGATCATGATATCGCAGCCGTTCAGTTCGGGATGGCGGCTGCGGATCAGATTGCGGATTTTGACAATGATCTCCGGCACGTGCAGCGCACAGAGATCCAGTGAAATGATGACAACGGTATGCCCGTTGCATTCCAAGGCTGCACTGCGCGCTTCCAGAATATCCCTGACCCCGATGGATCTGCGGTTGAGATACGGCCCGAAGCCATAGAGTTCCACACCCACCCTCGGGGTAATGTTACATTTTCCAAAACCCGCTTTCATTGACTATACTCCTCAGAAAAGTTCTGCTTTGTTTTCAGCGACTTTGCGGATCGCCGCACCCAGTCTATGCGCATTGTCCGAATGATACATGGTCCAGTGCGGGGCCACAGCCATGCGGGAGACAATGAATTCCGAATTCGGATAACCTGCCGGATCCAGCCGGTAATAGTCCGGAGTCATATTGAACAGCAGATGCTTGCAGACCCGGCCGTAAGTCGGTCCGAACGCTCTGGTCCCTTCCTCCCCTAAAGCCTGACAGATCTTGATCAACGGGATCTTTTCAAATCCGTCCCCTTCGAAGATTACGCCCTGTCCGTAGTAGCCCTGGGGAGAGGCCAATCTTCCGGGACTCTGCAGCCGGACTCCTGGAATGTCTTTAATCTCCTGTTCCAGAATGTTATGAAATTCATTTTGCCGGCGGTTGACGTCGGGCAGGTCGATCAGCTGGTCGCGCAGGATCTGCGCCTGGATCGCCAGTCCGCGGTAATTGTGGCAGATCAGATCCTGCGGCGGGGGCGTTCCGGCCTGTCCCTGCTTGTCGTAGCGGGAATAACCGATGTGTTTGGCGCGGTAGAGCCGTTCCGCGAGTTTCGCATCATTGGTGAGGCAGATCCCCGCTTCACCGGCGGAGAGCGTTTTGCTCTGCTGGAAACTGAAGGAGCCGATGTCGCCCCAGGAACCGCAGCCGCGTCCGTTCCATTTGCCGCCCTGCATGTGGGCGCAGTCTTCGATCACGGCGATACCGTGTTTTTTCGCGATGGCAATGATCTGGTCCAGATCGGCCATGCCGCCGTAAAGATGAACCGGGATCACCGCTTTGGTCCGCGGGGTGATCAGTCGTTCGAAGGAATCGGGATCCAGACAGGCAGTCGACTTTTCGATATCGGCAAAAACGCAAGTCGCACCAACATAGCGGACGCTCATCGCGGTGGCGATCCAGGTCAGGTCGGGAACGATGACTTCGTCTCCGGGGCCGACGCCTAGCGCGCCCAGCGCAGATTCGAGAGTGACGGTTCCGTTGCTCATCAGCACACCATACTTCGCACCGTGGTAGGCGGCGTATTCGTTTTCGAATGCCTGTTCGGTCGGACTGTTGAAGCTCCAAGCCCGGGAAAGATAAAGTTCCCGGATTTTATCCGCGGTAGATTCCTTCACCGGAGGCCAGGGTTCAATCAAATACTCTCCCGCCTTAAACAGAGGGGTCCCGCCGCAGACAGCCAGTTTTTTTGTCATTTCTCATACTCCTTTTTTGGGATTTCTTTTGACAATTTAATTTGCATTCCGGGAAAAACAAGTTATTGTATCATCCAAATAATTGATCAATAAAACCATAATGTTGATAAATATGACCATAAAGCGAAAAAAAACAACGGGCAGGATGTCTCTGCCGTCAAAATGGAAAATGAAGGTTTTCACGGATAATTCTTCCGGGAAACTGAGATTGTCAGCGCAGCTGCGGCAATGGCTGGAGAGTCATGAACATTTCCACGGCAACCGTGAGATTCTGGCTGTGATCAGCGGACGTGCTCTGCTGAGCCTGGCCGGCCGGCCGGTGCGGATCTCCCGCGGGGATTTTCTGGTGATCGATCCGTGGGTGAGGCACACCTCGGGGCATTTGCCGGATGACTCGGCGGTTTTCTGGTGGTGCATGCTGAAGGCCGGACGTTTCAGGAGCCTGCTGTGGCGGCACAACCGGATCGATTCCTATCAGATCATGGAGTCGGACGATCTTGTCCGTCTGCTGGATGTGCCGAAG
>SUWI01000394.1 GCA_015061565.1 Lentisphaerota bacterium | reverse complement strand
CAGGCACACGGCGACCCCGAAAACCGAAACCAGAACGATCTGGATTATTCTTTTCTCTGTCAATTTTGCCTCCTCGTCGTATCAGGGATCAACATCTGCCATTTTCAAATCTCTTGTACATTACCCGTTCAAAAAAGATTTGTCAAGCGCGGCACGGGAAAAATAACTTGTCCGGTCGTTCCGCACCGTGCGACGGATCGGTGCGGCGCGAACTTTCTGAGAATACTACAAATGCTAAGAATACTGCAAAATCGCGCAAGACATGTTTTACCGCGAGATCTCCGATGAATCAGCATTCTTAGAATCCTTAGAATTCTTAGTTATTGCAGCCCGACGCCGCTGACAGCTTTCGATGATCACATGCACCAGACGATAAAGCCCCAATGCAAATGACAGGAAAGCCAAAACGAACAAAAAAATCATCAAAAGGAATGACCAGATATCTTCATTCATGATCCAATATGCAACAACTCTTACGTTCAGAGTCATTGATATGGATGCAATAAACCAGCAAGCAGACCAGGACAAATGAAAATCTTTTGCTTTCATGATATCAGTTATGGGGAACAGAGTCTTGCGTAAAGATATTTATGGACCGCAGGAAATCCCGTATTTCCTGCGGAAGGTTGGAATTCTCGTCGCAGATACGGATCGTCCAGTTGTTTTTGACCCAGGTCATCCTGCTCCCGTGATTGTAAAGGCAGACCGCGGCCTCCAAAGCGCCCCAGGTGCAGGCGAAACTGAACGCATCCTCCCCGTGCACGTTGGGAATATCCGGCAAGGCTCCGTATTTCAGCAGCAATTCCACTTCAGCGACGTTGTTTTCCGCCGCGGCATAATTCAGAACCGTATCGCCCATGTCATCCTGCTCATTGGCATTTACTCCGTTTTTCAACAGAAATTCGACGGTTTCCAGACCGGCGAAATGCCCCGCGAACAAAAGACTTTCCTCGCGTAGGGAAGAGCGCCGGTATCCCGGCAGTTCCTTTTTTATCTTGTCGAGATCCTTGCGTTCGACCGCCCGGAAAAGCGTCCGGTATGATTTCCGTTTCGTGCAGTTTTTCATGGCAGTTCTCCTGAAAATATTTTCCATCTCAAATGCTCTTCCGAATTCCTTCCGTTCACGAGGAGAATTTTCTTCGGTCAAAAAAGATCAGCCTGCCCGTTCAAAATATTTTCCTTTTCCGAATCGGAAACCGGTTGGTTGTTTCTGATCCGGGCAGCCAAAGCAATCATTTCACCAATGCCCATTTTCGTATATTTTTCCGCTTCCGAATTGTCTATCTCCTGATTGATCAGCCTTTGCAGCATCCCGATAAAACGCTCCAGTTCACAGTCATCCATGTTCAGGAAATTGTTTTTATACCACGAATCATAAATAGCTTTTACACTGTCTTGTTCTCTGATTTTATCTTTGTCGTCCGGATTGATATCAAAGGCTTCGCAAATGATGGATAAAACACAATCCGTAATCGACTCATCAACGTTATCAATATGTAATTTCTGACCCGACCGTCCGGCTAAGATTTCATAGGAAATATAGCCATCATCGAAGAACAATGCTTTTGCAGTGAAATAGATTGTTATGATTATTATCAAACCTATGCACAACCCTGTAAACATCTCGGACTCCCGTTCCCTATTCAGTCAAAAAAAACAGCCTGCCCATTTACTCGATTTTCTTGGCAGAACCGATCCAGCCGTCGGATCTCAGAAAATTTTTGTAGTTGCCGCGATGATTGTCGATTTTGTCTTCGAGAATCACGAAGGGGGCATCGGTCTCTTTCCGGCCTTTTCCGTAATAATTGTAGTCGGAAAGAAACGGCTCGCCGCGGCCATGCTCAAGATCCCTTTTCCTGCCTTCTTCAACCAATCTTTTCCACTCGGCCGCAGGACAGCAGCTGAAATTATATAAGCCGCAGGACTCCACAAACTTTTCCAGATCGTCGGGATAATATCCGTTGTTGTCATTTGCATACTGACTGAGGTCGATGTAGATTTGTTTCAGCTGTCCCATGCAGTAGATCCGGTGACCTTTTTCTTTCTGTTTCCTCTTCGGGAGAAACTCCATAGGCATTGGAAAATTCGTAAGTATGAAACATGCAATGAACGGAAAGGCGAAAAACAGGCACGAAGCCGTCCAGCGGACCTGCCGTTCCTCTTTCCGCCAGAACCGGTGGATCAGGATGCTCCAGACGAATGACAGCGCAAAGGAACTAAACATTACAGTTCCGAAAATAAAACCTATATCGATCTCCTGCCAGTCATACAGCAGTTTCGGTTTTCCGGCATGAGCCAGGCAAAATTCCGTTCCGGAATATGCGGCCGGGATCAAAATGCCGAGCCCGAAGACCCAAAGCGGCAGATAATGCAAAAGCCTTTTTGCCCACGATCGCCAGTTCATGGATGAGTCCTCCGAAAAAGTTTTTCGTCAGTTGTAATATAACGGTATGGCCGGAGAAAAGCAAGGAGGATGAATAAAATTCGCCGGAATATCGCTCCTTGGAATTGATTTGAGCGAAAAACGTGCTACATTTCAATGTCTATGATTCGGGTGATTTTTCGATATCGAAAATATCTCCGCGTTCCCAGGTAAATCTCAACTATATTTATATT
>SUWI01000092.1 GCA_015061565.1 Lentisphaerota bacterium | reverse complement strand
CCACTTTCAGCACATCGCCGTGCTTGACGGGAATGCTGGTCGTAATGTAGATGTCGGTAGCGGCCGACGTGCTGGTGATCCGCAGCGCTTTCCGGAATTGTTTGAATTTCGCCGGAATGATTTCAGTCTTGCCGAAAGGTTTGAATTTCCCGGACAGGTTTTGTGCCCACGGCTGCGGCAGTGGTCTCTTGTCGGTCCCGCCCTCGAAATTGCAAAAGGTCTCCGAAAATTCCGATGCCGGTTCGGATGCTGACACGATCCCCGCCAATAAAGCGGCGGCCGCAATGATTGTCAGCCATTTGCTGAAGATATGATGCTCAGGTTTACAAGCTCGCATTATGTATACTCCTCCCTTTTTAGGAATCGCTGTCAATACTTTTTTACAGGATTTTCTGTTCTGAATTCCCTTCCGTTTATTTCAGGGCGGCCAGCATGACCTTGCGGAGGGCTTCCGCCCAGCGGGTCAGCACGGCCGGTTCGGCCAGCAGAATATTGTGCAGAATCGCCATCAGCCGGTTGTACATCACATCTTCGCAGACGGCAGTATCTTTTTTGATGAACCGGTCCTCGGGGATATTCCATACCGGGCTCTTGTAAAGCGGTGAACCCCAGCCGGAGCCCAGAAAAATGCCTTCCGCCCCGATCGCCTTGAAGATCCACTGCCGGTCGATTCCTTTCTTCAAATATTCCTTCTGCAGCAGGAAGGAGAGGAAATAATAATCACGCAAATCGTCTTCATAAGAGGACTTTTGGAGCTGAATCGCGGGAATGTCTTTTAGAACATCGCAGATGATCTTGACTCCGGCCTGATGCTTGGTGCGGATCTCCTCCTGATGATGCAGCTGGTCGTAAATGATCGCAGCCTGAAATTCAGTGAAGCGGTACTGATGGCATTCCAGTCCGGTCTGAAGCGGGTCTTTGGGATGGAACCGCGAATTGCCGATGTGGCTGAGGCGGAAGGCGAGGTCGGCCAGATGTTCGTCGTTGGTGGTCAGACATCCGCCTTCGCCGCCGGTCATGAGCTTGGACAGCTGGAACGAGAAACTGCCGTATTCGCTGAGCGAGCCCGCGCCTTTGCCGTGCTGTTTTGCCCCGTGCGCATGGGCGCAGTCTTCGATTACGTGGATGCCGTGTTTTTTGGCGATGGCGTTGATTTTGTCCATGTCCGCCAGCGCGGAATAAAGATGCACGGGGATGACGGCTTTGGTCCGGGGCGTGATCGCTTCCTCGAATTTTGCCGGATCCAGGCACAGCGTTTCGGGGTCGATATCCACAATTACCGGGGTGGCGCCGACATAGACGGCCGCTCCGGCGGTGGCGATCCAGGTGACCCCGGGAACGATGACCTCGTCGCCGGGTCCGACTCCGAGCGCGAGCAGAGCGCATTCGAGCGTGGTGGTGCCGTTGCACATCCAGACCGCATATTGGGCGTCCTGGAACGCGGCGAATTCCTGCATCAGCAGTTGTTCGTATTTTCCGCAAAGTCCCCATTTCCCGGAATGATAAACTTCCAGCAGTTTCTGATCGGTTTCCGGATAGGCCGGCGGCCAGGCCGGGGTTAATTTTGCCAATTCACCCTGCTGAAAAACCGGGGTTCCGCCGTCGATTGCCAACTTGTTCATATTGATTTCTCCTTTGCTGCTTCTGAGCCATGCAGCTGGTATCTATTATAATCCGGCAGTTCATTTTTGTAAATAGCAAAACAGGACAAAAATTTATCAAAAAGGGCTATTTTATGTTTTTTTTGATGTTTTTTATTTGATTTTTTCATCTCGGCGGGGTATAATTACCGAAAAAACGGGAGATGGTCTTGAATTATTTTGATAATGCGGCTTTTCGAATAGTCAGGCATCGTTTTTTCTGGCCGGCTCCGCAGTCCAGGGATACCCGGTTTTCCGTGCCGCGAACGCACTCCATAGAATTTATCCGAAGCGGACAGGTTTTTCTGAACCATCCGGATAAAACCATCCTGCTGACTGCCCCCGTTCTGTTCTGGATGCGCAAGGGCGAAATGTTTCATTTTTCCGGACCGGAAGGACAGAAAAAGCCGTGTGAACATCTGTGGAGCGATTTTTCCGGCGAAAAGGCGGACCGGATGCTGTCCTGGCTGGATGAGGTCTGTCCGGAAGGATTCCTGCGGCCCGCCGATCCGGAGAAGATCACGGAGCTCTTTATCGATGCGATCAATTATTTCCGCATGGACCGGGAATTTTATCATGACGAAATCGAGGTTTGCATCGACCGGATCATGCTGGAGATCAGCCGGACGCTGCGGAGCGGTTCGCGTATCCAGAAAGACCCGTATCAGATCCGGAAAATCGGCGACGAGATCCGCAAGGATCCGTTCCGGAATTTCGATTTCCACCAGCTGGCGGCCCAAAACGGGACCACACTGCGTCATTTTCGACGGTTGTTCGGACAGATGCATGGTCTTCCCCCTGCGGTATTCGTCCGGAACCAGCAGATGATCCGCGCCGCCGAACTGCTGGTCATGACGGACATGCGGATCAAGGAGATCGTTTACAACTGCAAATTCTCCAATATGATGGACTTTTCCCGTTCGTTCAAGCGGCATTACGGCATGTCCCCGCGCGATTACCGGCGGAAACACGATTCCTCCGAAAGCTTACCGCCCGAACCGGACGGATGATCCGGGAACGGAGCCGGATCCCGGTAAATGGATCGGCGATACCGGAGCTTTGATGAAAGCCCTCTCCGAAAGATGAATAAGCGGACGGGTTATTGGTCGACCGGACCGTGATAAGCAGGTCCACCGCCGGCTAAATGGCCGTTGCTTTCGCCCGCTTCGGAACGGCTCACCCAGAATGAATACAGACTTCCCTGGGGCAGGATAAAACGGAAACGGACGGGTCGTCCTTTCCATGCAGCCAGGTCGGCATTTTTCCAGCGGACCGGCTGCTTGACTCCGTCACCGGAAACGGCAATACAATCTTCGGCGGAAAAACCTTCAATGACTTTACCTTCGGCATCCAGCAGTTCGGCTTTCAGCGAACCGGCAGGCGCATCCAGATTCACGAACAGATGTCCGCCGTCGAAAACCAGCTTGCGGGTGACGATCTCACCGCGGTTTTCTGCATCCAGCGAAGCAAAGCCGTCCCGGCGGAGGAATGCGGCGCCCGTCGCCCCGTTTTCATACATGGCCATTTTGTCATCGGCTCCCGGGTTGCCGGCGAATCCGGTAAAGTAGAAGGTGATTTTCTCCTCATCGACCGTGCAGACATTGCCGAGGGACTGGACATAGCCGATATCCCAGCTGTTTTCCTTTTCGGGCAGGATGGCGCAGTTGCGGTCGGGCCGGTGCCAGTGAAAGCCGTCGCGGCTGTAAGCGAATTCCAGACCGGTGATCTTCGGCAGGCCGGTTTTTTCGCACTCCTGGTTGGAGGGACCGTAATGGAGCTGGAACATTCCGAGCATGAGGCTTTCGTATGGGACGGCATCGAGGTTGTACAACTGCGGCGGAATACCCAGTTCCGGCAGCGGTCGGTCGAGCTCGTCGACCCCCGCCCAGTGGACCGAACGTTTTTCCCCGTCGACGGTGCCCCATTGACTTGCGGTGAAAAAGTCGCTGCCCTCGGCATAGTCGCGCATCCGCAGCAGCGGATTGGAGCCGTAGGAACGCAGACTGAAACACCATTTGCGGGTGAACGGATCATAAAACATGGTGCTGCGGTCGCCGGCATATCCGGTCGCAGTCGGCAGGCTCCAGCGGATCCCGTCGGGCGAGGTCATGAGCATCCCGCGGCTGACCCCGGGGCAGGCTTCCATCAGGAACATCTTGAACCGCTGCCGCGGATCGGAGCAGCCGTAATCATGGACCACGGTCCAGGAATCGCATTTCAGTCCGTAAGGGAGCACGCGGTTGGTGCCCGGCACCACATCCAGTTCCGGGCGGGTCCAATGCAGGCCGTCCTCGCTTTCCGCGTAACAGATCGTCCCCAGAAAACCGGCTTCGTACCACATCTGGTAAATATGTTTTTCATAATTGAACCAGACCCCGCCGCTTTTGGGGCAGGCGCAGGATGGGAATTTGCCCATGCCGAGTTCGAGTTCCGTTTCCGGTTTCAGGACCGGATTGCCGGCGTATTTTTCCGGATAATGGAATTTCCGGACACAGGAATGGGATTCGATGAGGAAATCATCGACCAGCAGCTCGCGTCCGTGTCCGAGCGTGATCACGTCCGGCGGGTTTTCCAGATACGGGACGGGGATCACCTTGCGTTCGAGGAAAAGCTGCTTCGGATATTGCGGCGGCCATTCTTCCGGCAGGACAATGCCGTTATGGAGGATCTTTTTTTTGCTCATTTCCGCCGATTACCTCCCCGTTTATCCGATGATCTCGAATGCGCCGCCGCGCCATTCTTTTTCCTGTGCACTGAAAAGTTCCCGGCAGCGTCCGGAGGCTTCGAAGGCGGTTTTCACGGTGAGATATTCCGAATCCAGAATGCCCGCGAGCATCAGTTTCGTGCCTGGGTGACAGAAACTCAGGAGTTTGTCGCGTCCCGCGATCAGCGCCGAGGAGAGAATATTGGCGGCCACCAGATCATATTGAATATCGGACTGATATTCCAGCAGCGAGGCGGTCCGGAACGGAATGCCGAGGAAATCGATCCCGTTGACTGCGGCGTTTTCCTGCGCGATGGGAACGGTTTCCGGATCGATGTCGAAGGCATCCACGCGGGTGCAGCCGAGTTTTTTGGCCGCGATCGCCAGGATCCCGGAACCGGAACCCGCATCCAGCATCGAAATCTCCGTTTTCCCTGCCTGTTTCAGCTCGAGGATGAAACGGTCCAGCGAGCTCAGACAGAATTTGGTGGTGGCATGCTGACCGGTGCCGAAACTCATGCCCGGATCGAGCGTGATCACCAGCTGTCCCTCTTTCGGCTGAAATTTTTCCCACGACGGCGTAAAGGCCAGCCGGTCGGAGATCACCAGCGGCTTGAAATGCAGTTTCCAGACTTCCGCCCAGTCTTCCTTTTTCAGCGTGTTGAAAGAAAGGTCTTCCAGCACGACGCCGAAGGAGGCGAATTCCGTCTGCTGGCGTTTCAGGCTTTCGATCGCTTCCCGGCAGGACAGCTCATCCTGAAAATAGAGGGTCAGATGAATCTCCTTGGTCTCGGCATTTTTCCAGGAACTGACCTCGTAACCGAGGCCGGAAAGCAGTTCCGCGGCTGCATCGGGTGATTCCGAATTGTCCCGCATCGTGCAGCAGTAAAGCATGTCATTCATTCTGAAATATCCTTGTGATGGCGGATGTCCGGGTTCATTCCCAGTAGGGGACGACCGTGCCGCCGCCTTCCTTGAGCGCCTTGCGGTAGCAGCGGGTGATCACTGCCAGGTCTTCCGCGCCCAGACCGACGCTGTTGAAATAGATGATCTCCTCGTCGTTTTCGCGTCCGGGTTTATTGCCCAGCAGGATCTCGCCGAGTTCGGCATGGAGCTGTTCCTCTTTGAAGAGGCCGTCGCGGTACATGAGGGAGACGGTGCTGATCTGGCGGTGTTTGACGCCTTCCCAGTCGTCCACCACGACCTTGCTGCATTGCGGAATGCAGGCATACTCGTATTCGAAATCGGCGAGGTTCAGACAGGTCTGTCCGGGATGGAGCCAGTCGCCGAAGACCACCGGTACGGCGGAAATGGTCACGGTGATGACGATGTCGCTTTCGAGCGATGCCTGTTTCGGGTCATCCGTGGCGATGACTTCCATATTGAGTTTCCGTGACATTTCGGCGGCATATTTGGCCGACTGTTCGGGACGGATGTCATAGACATAGCATTTTTTCAGGGACGGACGGACGATCTTGGCGGATTCGAGCTGGAGCCGTGCCTGGAAGCCGGCGCCCATGAGCAGGATGGTTGAGGCGTCCTTTTTGGCGAGCTTGTCGATCGCGAGCGCGCTGGCGGCGCCGGTGCGGACCCCGGAAACCTGGGTGCAGTCCGCTACGCACAGCGGGATCTTGGTGTCGGGATCGTTCAGGATCACCAGTCCGGTGGCGCGGGGCAGCCCCTGTTTGAAATTCTGCGGATTGGAGCCGAGCCATTTGATCCCGGCCATATTGATGTTTCCGCCGATGCAGCAGGGCATGGCGTTGCAGCGGCCGTAACGGTTTTCATCTTCGACCGTGGTGCCCCAGCGGAGCACGACCTTGCTGGGGCTGTTCACCTGGTGCTGCACATGCAGAGTCAGCACCTCGCGCACATCGTCGATCGCCGCCCGGATATCATAGGCGCCGAGCGCGCGCAGCTGGGCGTCGTTCAGGAACATCAGCTCCAATTTCATCGTTTTTCTCCTTTTTGAAAATTGAACTTTATCCGGAAATATACTTAACTGTTCCGGTTTTGTCAAGAGTCAAAAAACCGATTCTGGAGAAAAACGTTCAGCGGTCACAGCCAGGCGCCGGCCCTGGCCAGTTCGCTCCGGACTTCGGCGCCGTCCAGTTCGGCCGGTGCGGCGTTCCGTTTCACGCACATGGAGGCGGCCATGCCCGCGGCCTGTCCGATCGAACAGACCGGCGGCATCACGCGTGCACTGCTGTGCAGCGCATGGTCGAGCGAAATGGAACGGCAGCCCATCAGCAGATTCTGCGTATTGAGCGGCACGATCGCGCCGTAGCGGATCTCATACCAGTCGTTCGGCTGGAGATGTTCCATAACGGTTCCCGTGCCGGAGGGATTGTGGATGTCGATCGGATAATTGGCCTTGACCACACCGTCGGGATATTTGGCGGCCTTCTTGAAATCGTCTATGGTCTGATAAACCAGTCCGCGGATGCGGCGGCTTTCGCGCACGCCGACATGGTGCGCGATGGAATGGATGCGGGCCTGACTGAAACCGGGGACATGGCGGCGGAGGAAATCCACGAACTGGCGGACCTGACGCCGACCCTCGATTTCTGCCTCGGAAAGTTCCAGTCCGCTGACCGCGCTCTTCTTGATGATCCTCGTGGTGTTGAAGTGGATCACGTCTTCTTCCGGAGTCAGGAACCAGAGGACATTTTCGCGCGGACAATCGATCTTCCCTTCGGCCTTGACCCGGTCGTAGATGGCATTGATGCCGGCGCGGTCGGGCATAATGGAACGGTCGACGCCGGAGAGCTTGAAACAGGTGGTCATCGGCTGGCAGAACCCGTCCTGATTGCCGAACTCGAACGGGGCGCCGGCGAGCACGGCAAGATCGCCGTCGCCGGTGGAGTCGATGAAGATTCTGGCGCGCACCGCGCAGAATCCGGATTTGGAATGAAACACTGCGGCCTCGATTTTGCCGGACTGCACGATCACATCGACGAGCGTATGATGATAAATGATCTGCGCGCCGGCTTCGAGCAGCAGGTCTTCCATCGCGAGCATGGCTTCGTCTTTGGCGACCATGCCGGCGGCGGTATTTTCATCAAAAGGGATTTTCCGGTTGACTTCATCGGAACGGTAAAGCCGCATCTGGCGGCACCAGTCCACGTAAACGGGCCGGTCCAGCGCCCGGTTGTCCACATGGCTGCGCATGAAAGGAGTGACTTCGCCGAAAACGGCCATGCCGCCGAGACAGCCGTAGCGTTCGACGACGAGGGTTTTGACCCCGTTCCGGGCGGCCATGACTCCGGCGCAGACTCCGCCCGGGCCGCCCCCGACCACCAATACTTCGGGTTCCGCAATGACCGGAATTTCCTGATCGATCTGATACTTGATTGTTTTCATGGCGATTATCTCCTTCCGCTGAGGTGTTTGACAGTAAAATATCACTTTTTTCGGATTTTGCTATGGATTTTTTTGCCGGAACGGTGTATTTTTTTAATAATATGGAGGATTTTCAGGATGAACAACCGCATCAGGTTCAAACAAGGCGCCGCCGCTTTTGAAGAACAGTTCCATTGCCGTCTGTGCCTGCATGACTATACCGGAAGACTGCCGCATGATCTGGTGCCGCCGTATCACCTGAATCCATTCTGCACCGCCTGGAAGCGGAAACGGAAAGATATCGAAAGACAATGCATCGCCTTTGACGCCGGCATGGTGCAGGAACGTCTGTCCGGCGAGGTCGAATTCCTGCTGAAAAAATGTCCCTGCGGATTGATCGAAGGGGTTTTCCCCGTGCACCTTTCCGACCGTCTTGCCGGCTGTCTTTTTGCCGGACCTTTTGCAGCTCCCGAAACGGCGAAAGAAAAATACGAACTGCTGGAATCTCCGGTTTCCGCCGGATCGGAGGTTCGGCGTTTTTCCGAGGACTTGCCTCATCTGCCGCGCAGTCTGAACCATTTCCGGATCTACGGCGAAATGCTGGCCGGGTTCATCGGCCTGCTGGCGGAAGAAAAACGATCGGTGCTGCCGCTCGGGGAACGGGAACAGATCGAACGGCTGCTGGAACAGAAGTTCCACCGGAACATCGGCCTCACCGAGGCTGCGGAACTGCTGAACTTGAGTCCGTCCAGGGCGTCGGACCGGATCCATCGGATATTCGGCCGGGGATTCTGCTCTCTGCTGCGTGATTACCGGCTGGAATCCGCCCGGAAACTGCTGGCCTTGTCCTGTTTTCCGGTCGAAGAGATCGCCCGGCGGTGCGGCTTCCGCGACGGCGCCTATTTTCACCGGATCTTCCGGCAGAAAACCGGCATGACGCCGATCGCATTCCGGCAGTTGAACCGGAAACGGAAAGTATGATTTTTTCCGGACATGCAAGATCCGGCCGGAGGCGGATTTGCGCCCCGATTTTGCTTTTTTTCCGTATTTCCTCAAGAAAAGATAAAAAATTCCTCATTTCAAGGCTTGAACTTCTCAAAGAATAGAGTATTATACCAACCAGAAAGATAATGCCTGCATGACCCGGATCAAAGGCCGTGCGGCAAGACAGTCAGTTTTTGGTATAAAAGGCAAATTGGTTTTATGATCAAGATCACAGCTGCGGTTGTTACCTTGGGGTGCCGCTTGAATCAGGCGGACAGTGCATTGCTGTCCGACCGTCTCATCAAAGCAGGATTCAGTATAGTGGAAGAGGACGGCGAAGACAGCCCGAATCTGATCGTCGTCAATTCATGTTCCGTCACCGCTGCGGCGGCCCGGAAAACCCGCCAGGCGCTGGCTTCCCTGCGCCGGAAGCATCCCTATGCATATATCGTGCTGACCGGCTGTGCAGCCGAGGCTGATCCGGAAGAAGCCGCCGATTCGTCCGATTATGATATTCTGATGACCAACGCCGACAAGTGCAACCTGGAAACCATTCTGGAGCGGCGGTTCAATATCACGCCGAAAAAAGGGATCCACAACCTGCTGTCCAATGACAAAAAGATTTTCACGGAAGGAGCGCTTTCCGTGTTCCCGTTCAAGACACGAGCCAATCTGAAGATCCAGGAAGGCTGCGAAAATTTCTGCACTTACTGCATCGTGCCGCACGTCCGCGGACCGGAGCGGTCGCGCAGCAAAGAAGAGACCATGGAAGATTTCAGGAACCTGCTCGCTCAGGGGTTCAAGGAGATCGTGATCACCGGTGTCAACGTGTGCAATTATCAGGACGGAAAGACCGGCCTGACCGGACTGCTGGAGGAAATGCTGGCGATCGAGGGCGATTTCCGGATCCGCCTCAGTTCCACGGAACCGGGACCGATCATTCCGAAACTGGCGAAAATGATCGCGAAAAACAGCCGGCTCTGCAATTTCCTGCATCTGCCGCTGCAGTCGGGGACCGACAAGATCCTCAAGAAAATGGGCCGCAAATATACGTGTGCGGAATACCGTGAAATGGTCGAACAGGCCCGTTCGCTGGTTCCCAATATCCATATCGGATCCGACTGGATCATCGGCTTCCCCGGCGAGACGGAAAAGGATTTCGAACATTCCTGCCAGTTTATCGAAGAGATGAAATTTTCCAACCTCCACGTGTTCCCGTATTCGCCGCGCAAAGGGACTCCGGCGGCGGAGATGACCGGCCGGATTTCGGCGGAACAGATGATGGCGCGTGTGGAAAAGGCTAAAGAGATCAAGAATACCACCATCATGAATTTTGCCCGCGGTCTGATCGGACACCAGGAATCGGTCCTGGTGGAGCGGCAATGTTCCGAAGGCGTGTATGAAGGACTTTCCTCCAATTTCGCGCGGATCCGCTTCCGGTCCAAGGATGATGTCACGGATCAATTCTGTCTGGTCCAGGTCACCTCGGTTTCGGACGAAGGCGTGATCGGCGCCAAGCTGGTCAATCCCGAACCGGAAAGCCCGGAAAAGGCCCAGTAACCGCGTGGGGCAGCTTGATCATTCGGGCGGTTTCCGAATCCCGGACTTTTATTTATCCTCGACAGGCGGGATGATGCATTCTTCCAGCGGGGCGTAATCATTGAGGCATTCCGCGAGACGCATCCGTCTGGCGTGGATGCACTCCTGATTGCCGAATTCACATTGGCCGTCCACCCCGACCGAACCGCAGGGCCCGTTGGACTGTCCTTTGGGACAGGTTTCCGGACAGATGAAATGCATCTGCGGCAACCGGCATTCCGGACAGGAACGGCAGGAAACGAGGAGTTTTTTCGTCAGCTTTTTTTCATGCGGCGGCTGGGTATCGGCATGAGCGAGCAGTTTGGAGGACATGCGGTAACGGAATAATTCCATATCGGAAACGGCGGCGATCTCGGACTGGGTGCGGACCGGCTGTTCCGGCGGCTGAGCGGAAGAAAGCAGATTTTCGAACTGATAGAAGCGGTAAGGGTAGGGTGCCAGTTCCAGCCGTTCATAATAATCGCGATAGGCATGGAGCCAGTCTTCGAACGACTTGAATTCGGCCAGCGCCTCGGAAATGCGGTTGAAAAGCGTATTGACCAGTTCGGGACGTTCCACGCCGGCGATCTGAATGCCGCTGTAACCGAGCAGCCGAGCACCGGCCGCATGGATCTGGAGCCGCCGCCATTGGGCAGCTTCGAACTGCGAAACGGAATGGGTCATTTCCTGACGCAGCATGGCTTTCAGGTCGGGCGAAATATGGATCCCCGGCACCTTGCCGGAGCAGATCGATTCGGCACGGTCCGGAGACAGCATCGGCAGCCTGGCCACGGAAGGCAGCGGCATGGACCGGGTGGACAGGAACCAGCGCAGTTCCTGAAGTTTCCTCATGTCCCAGCCGAATTGGGTCACGATGAAAGAAGCGCCCACGTTGATTTTTTTCATGAGTTTGAAATATTGCGGGAAAGAGGTTTCCGGGACGTAACAGAAAGGATTGAACGCGCAGCCGGCATTCAGGTCGCTGCCGAAATGATCCCGGATGCTCTGCAGGATATGGACGCTTTCCGTGTAATGGCGCTTACGGGCTTCCTGCGGAGTGTCTCCGGGTATGCTGGCGCCGGAAACGACCAGCACGTTGCGGAAACCTTCGGTCACGGCATGGCTGAGCAGTTTTTCGACCTCGGAAAGGGGACGGGAACGTCCGCTGACGCACAGCAGATGTTTGTCGCGGTCGAGCTTGCAGAGCGAGGATGCGAAACTGACCGTGTCGAGCAGGTTGTCCGGAGCACCGGAAAAATCGGTGAAAGCCAGTGCCGCGGGCAGGTCGGTCCGGGAGGAGACGGCGTATTCCACTTCAGCAAACCGTGCCACCGCATCTTCCATCGGCACCTGTTCCGGCGGGGGCGTCACTTCCAGCAGGACCTGGAAAATACCGTCGTTCATCTTATCCCGGAACCGGTTGCCCTGCGGTCCGTCAAAGTTCATTTCCAGCTGAATTCCCGTAGTATGTTGTACCATGATCCCAACTCATATTTTATTTTTGACTAGAAAATCGCGGATGAAACGGATCAGTTCGTCGGGGGCATCTTCCTGGATATAGCGGCCGGCACGTTCCAGACGATGGACTTCGGCGCCGGGCAGATACCGCTGCCACCATTTGAGCTGACGAGCAGTGTAGAGCCAGTCCCGCATGGCCCAGACGATCACTGCCGGAGTCGAACGGAACATCCACAGCCCGGCCTCGATCTCCATGATCAGCTGGGCGGAATCGGATTCCGGAACGGACGGGAAATCTTCCACAAAGCGGTAAAGCGGATAACGGGAATGGCAACTCCGGTAGGGATAATCATAAGCGTCGGCGATCTCCTTGCAATGATGGCGGTTGCCCAGCAGGAGCAGGTTCAGGTTCACCACCAGCTTGGCGCCGAGCCAGGGGATCCGGCAGATGTGCAGCCGCAGCGGGAGCGAGCCCGGCGTGAAACTGAGCGTGTTGAGGATGACCAGCGAACGGATATTGCGGGGATGGCGCACGGCGTAACCCATTCCGACCGTGCCGCCCCAGCCGTGGAGGACCAGGGTGGCTTTTTCGATTTCCAGCGCTTCCAGAAAAGTTTCCGTGATGTTGATGTATCCGTTGAGCGTAAAATCAAAATTTTTTTCCGCGGTGGACAGACCGAAGCCCGGCAGGTCGAAAGCGATCACCCGATGGTCTGCGGAAAGGTCCCGGATCAGATTCCGATATGCGAACGACCACATCGGACAGGCATGGAACATCACCAGCGGGTTTCCCTGTCCCTCATCCACATAATGAATCCTGATGCTTTCCCGTTCAAACCAGTTCCGTTTGAACGGAAAAACTTTTTCGAGAAAATCCTCTGCCATTTGCCGTTTCAGCCTTTCGCATATTCTTCATAAGAACAAAATATACAGTAGCATGAATTGTCTGTTTTGGCAAGCAGGATTCTCTAAAAAAAATAAAATCTTTCCTGATTTGCGGTATCGCACCTGTCCGGAATCCGCGAACTTTTTTTTACGGAGAATACGGAGAATACGGAGTTCCGCGGGAATACATGTCGAACCCCGGAAAACCAGGATTTTCATTCTGCTTTTCTATTCAGGTGCCGCTCCTGTCTTACGCGTTCTCCGTCTTCTCCGTATCCTCTGTATCCTCCGTTTCAGTTCGCGAAGAGAAATTTTTACATACCCAACTCCACGCGATACCGCAATTTTCAGGAATTCCGGATTTTTTTATCTTTTGCCTCTTGCAATTTAGAAAAAGACGTGTATAATATCGGTAAACTGTGATAGCATTGATTGAAAAATCAGGTTTTAAAAACTTGAAAATGTTGGAGCGCTGCAAATATATTGAGGTCAAACGGGAGATCCGGCAGGAAATCGAAGCGGGGAAATATGTTTCCGAACCGCTGATGAGCCGCCGGGAGATGGCGGAGCATTTTTACACCACTACCGTGACCTGCAACAAGGCAATCAGTGAACTGCTCCGCGAAGGCGTTCTCCACACGATCCCGGGAAAAGGAACTTTCCGCCATCCGAATTACGGATCTGCGGTCCGGTCGCTCCATATCTGGATTCCCTCGCTGGAACTGTTTTTTTACAATCGGCTGGCTCAACAGCTCTCCCGGATGGCCAGGGAATACAATTATACCCGGGTCACGATTACCGTAACCCAGCTGTTTCCGAAGAATGAACCGGAGATCCTCGCCGGCCAGCTGGCAGACCCCGATGCTGATGTTGTTCTGTGTTCCTTTCATGATCCCCGCAGTATGTCGGTCATGCTGAAACATCCGGATCAGGTCGTCCTGATGCGCGGCGGCGATACTGAACTGGAAGGCAAGATTGACCGGGCCCGAATTCCGCGGTATCTGGGTGAAAAAATATCCGTGGATCATCTGATCCGGAACGGACACCGGCGGATCTTCTGCATCTGCACCAATCCTCTGAACCAGCCGCAGAATGACGGTTATTCACTGTCTCTGGTGGAACACGGCATCCCGCTGAACCGCAAATTGAAGATCGTTCTGCCGAAATGGGACGTTTCGGAACATGCCGAACGCCAGAAGATGATCGAAGAATGTCTGCGCCGTTATCTGCGTTTTTCCGACCGGCCCAGTGCAGTTTTCTGCTACACCAATGAGGTCGCGGCGATGTTCCTGACCGCCTGTCTGAAAGCCGGGATCCGCGTGCCCGAAGATCTTTCCATTGCCGCCTATGAAGGCGCAGCCATGCCGGAAACCGGGATCTATCAAATCACCTCCGTTGGCCCGAAACTGGAAAAAACGCTTCGCATCCTGCTCCAGAGACTTTCCTCTCGGGGAAAGAAATCATATTCCGATTTCGACTTCGACATGGAAATGCTGGAAGGAAACACCGTTCGCAATATCAATTCGGATAAATAATCAAAGAGAAAGGATCATGTCATGAATCAAATCGAAACCGTCCATCCCCTGAAAAACCTGCCGGCAGGCAAATCATTCACGCTGATCGAACTCCTTGTCGTAATTGCGATCATTGCGATTCTGGCCGGAATGCTGCTGCCGGCCTTGAGTAAAGCCAAAGCCACTGCCGTAAAAACGCAATGCATGGGAAATCAGCGTCAGCTGATATTGGCATTCCTCAATTATGCCAACGACAATCACGAGATCCTTCTGACCAGTACCCAATCGGGCTACTGGGTTATGGGACTGTATACCCGGCTGGGCATCAAACACAATCAATATTTGACGAACCGGTTCATCGACACCTGGCCGAAGCTTGTGGTCTGTCCTTCGCTGGCACCGTTCAAATATGTAGACATTTATCACGTTTACGGCATGCGGCTCGGAAACGCTTCCACTTTTCCCCGGAGCATCTGCTGTTCGATCGCGGATTATGAGGTCAGCGGAAAAGACGCCTATTTCGTGATGATGAAAAAAATGAAATACCCGTCTTCCAATGCACTTTTCGGATGCAGCACCGGCGGCGAATTCAGCAAAACTCAGACATATTCCATCAATATCAGGAAAAGCGACAGCGGAAAATTCTTCACCGGGGCACATGTCAACCGGATGAATGCCGCCTGTCTGGACGGTCATGTGGGCAACTGGAATGCGGATGATTTCTTCACCGAGACCGCCAAAGAATTTGTTGCCAACGAAGTTCCCACCTTCACTACGAATCTGTGGATTGCCAACGAACGAGGCCTTTACATCACCAAAAAGATTCAATACTGAGCGGGATCTTAAGATCGACCGCCAGGCCCCGCAATTCCGGCGGCAGTATTTTAGCCGGATCGGTGCGGCTCTGTAAACCATAAGCAGCCAACATGAGATGCATAAGATGAAAAAAACTGTTTTACTGCTGCTGGCCGGGATCTGCGGATTGCTGGCCGGAGCCTCCGGAACGGTCACTCCTGTGGAATTTGCCGAGTATCTGACCGAAACAGAGAAACTTTATACCTTCCCGACCGGCGGCTGGAAATTCCTCCGGGCGGACAAGCCGGAATTCGCCGGCCCGGATTTCGATGATTCGAAATGGACAACAGTTGAAGTGAACCGGTCGCTGACCAGCCAGCCGGCGGCGAAAAAACTATTGGCAGGCCGAAGTCCATACGGTTGGTACCGCCGGGAATTTACGTTGGGGGAAGCAGATGCCTCGGGCAACAGTGTTTTGATGCCGGGTCAAATATCCGCTGGGGATGAAATCTTCATCAACGGTATTTTCTGCGGCACTTACGGATTCAAAAAAGCGGTCAACAATTCTTCTAACCGTTTTCGCGCCTATTTCATTGACGGCAGTAAAAAAATACTGAAGCCTGGCAGAAATGTGATCGCGGTCCGGGTCAAAATCGGTTTTCTGGGCGGCATGCACCATGGCATACCCCAATTGAAGAAGATCGGCAACAGTGCCATTCTGGGGCGTATGAAACACCATTCCAGAGGAAAAACCGCGGTATTCCGCCAAATCACCGGCATCCCGGAAATCAACCGTTTTCAAATCGGCGAACGGATTTTCATCAGTCCGGAAATGGCGGCCGTCACGGGTAAGGGCAAAGTGTGCGGAATGATCCATATCCAGATTCAGGACAGCCATGGTAAAATTCTGGAGCAGATGGAACAGAAATGCACCCTGGCCGCCAACCGGTGGATCCAGTCGGTGCCGATGGAAGTGAAAAATCCAGGAAGAGGAACCTATACGGTCCGGGTTGATTTTAACGGCGAAGACCAATCGTCATGGGAAACGGAATATAAATTCACGGTCGAAAAGCGAAAACCTTTCATCCTGCCGCAGGAGAAACTGAAAACTTCCGAACTGCCCCTGACGGTGGACAGTCAATCTTACGGGACCTTCGGGCCGCGGATTCTCAACCGGGAAAATCTGCTCGTCGACGACTGGAGCGTGCAGGATTCGCGCGGAACACCGGAATTTCTGGTCGGCTTCAACCGCAAATACCCCGGTCCGATGCTGATGATGTCCAATCTCCGCCCGATGCCGGTTCCCCTGAAACCGGGAATCTTCTCCCATTCCATCGGTACTCAGCATGAACACTTCGAAAACATGTGGACACTGGGAACCATTCAGGCCGACGGGAAAAACACTCCCCGGATCTCGACCCTGGTAACGCATTGGACCGGAAAGACCGTCCTATGGACATTGCCTTCAAGTGGTAACTTCAGCATTACCCTGTCGCAGCTGAGTCCGGCGGTCACGGTTCGTTCCAACGGGATCCAAACACTGGAATTTTTCCGGCAGGACCCGGCCTTCAAGCTCGGAGCTCCCAGTAAGATTTATATTCCGCGCGGGAATCGGCTGACGGAATGGAAACCGGGCGCCGAACTGCAGGAAAACTGGCTGCTGGTTTCCTGGGAAGGCGCGGCCAACTGGCAGGAATTCAATATCCCGGTGCTGATGGTTATGGAAAAGAAACCTTCCGTTGTGAATTTGACGCCGCAGAGTCTGAAAATCACTTTTGCCGGACAAAATTCCGGGGCAGTCCGGCTCATGCCTCTTTACGGGATGAGGCTGCTGCCGCCCGCCGGTCTGCCGGCGGATGCACTGGAAAGATGCCGGCGCTGGAGCCGGATCCTCCCCGGTCTGCCGGACCGCGTGACCCGGACCGCGGATGTCGATTATCCGGCGGACTGCCTGTTTTTCCGGGATCATTTCGTTTGGAAAACGGTCAGGGATGACTGGAATACCCCGGTGGAAAAATACGCTCCGGTTCCGCCGATCATCATGCTGGCGCAGCGCGGCGGTATGAACCTGAGCACTGATGGAAATGTGGAAGATCTGAACCTTTCCACTATGTATGGACCCTTCTGCGCGGTGAAGAACAATGAACAGATCACCTATGCCATGAAAGGCTATTCACATCTGGTGCGGCAGGTCCGCAAGATCACCGGCCTGCCAGATAATCCTGCCGTCCGGAAACACCGGGCGAAGCTGACCGCGGCCGTGAAAGCTCTGCTGGAAAACGCAATCTCCACCCATCCATGGAAACGCCTGGTATATCATCCTAAGAGCAAAGTCACCTTCGGATATCTGCAGCCGGATTTTTCCAATCTGATGCTGGCGCTGGAATACATGCCGGCCGACCTGGCGGCCAAAGTGAAAAAAGAGCTGCTGACCGAAGTGAAGAACAGCGTTCTGAAAGATGATCTGGTCGTCCGCGATGCCAAAGGGAAAACCAGGACGCACAATGTCCGGATCAAATCCTCCCTTTCGGGGGTGGAATTCACCGCGATCACCCGCCATGCCAGGGATGACGGTATCGACTGTCCCTGCTGGGAGGCTCTGCGCCTCTATGTTTATTATGACGCCGCCCGGAACTGCAATGCGCCGGAACTCCTGCGGGACAACTGGACCCAGATCCAACGGAGTTACAACCTCATTCTCAACAGTCATGACTGGGCGAACTGCATTTCGTGGGACAGCTATGCGGGGATCCGGGTCGGGAACGGTTTTCAGGAAAACACGATTTTCCACGGGGCCCTGATTGCCTATGCCCGAATGGCGCATTCGCTGGGAATGGAAACCGACAGCCGGCAGGCGGCCTATTACGCATTGATGCAGCTGATCGGAACCAAGTGCTGTGCATCGTCAACATCCAACGATTATTTCCGCGCCGAACGCACAGTCCTGGCGGCTCATTCCCAGTATGACGACATGGAATATCTGGAACGGAAATTCCCGGACCATCACCTGGAATTCAATGAACGGAAAGGTTTCTGTCTCTGGATTATGAGCCCGCGGTCAGCATTTTTTTCGGCGGGCTATATCATGACTTGTCTGCCGGAGATCATGCGTCCGTTCCGGGAAGTCTGGGGTGATTTTGCCAACCGGCACCTGAATTACCGGCAGGAAGACGGCCGGACAATCTCCCACACACTGCCGCCGCAGGTGGATCATTTCCAGTATCTGACGCATACACCGCCGTTCTCCGTGGAGGAACTCTCGCAGCTGCGGGAACAGCGGCGGGCAAAGAGACGGAGTCCGGCAGAGCAGGAACGGGTCTGGTGGGAAACCATCGGAGATGAACGTGCGGCACTCGATTCTTACGGAAAACTTGAATACTTCAACTTATGGTGAATTTGAATGACTGAGAAAAAAGTTCGGGGTGTTCCCTATGGTTCGGCGGAACTGCCCCTGTTTGGAGAAGCGGATGTGGTGATCGCGGGTGCGGGTCCGGGCGGACTGGGCGCCGCGCTGGCCGCAGCCTGGCAGGGCGCCAAAGTTCTGGTGGCAGAGGAATACGGCATACCCGGCGGCATGGCCGCCATTGCGGAAGTCCATCCTTTCATGCGCAATCATGCCGGCGCGGTCTGCAACGACGCTCCGGTTTACGGACAATGGAAAAAGGCGATGGAGCCCTATCTGCCGAACGGACTGCTCGATAAGATCGCGGATCCGAACGACTACTCCTGTTATTCCATCAACAAATCCGCGGCGGCTCTGGCTGCGGAAGACCTGCTGCTCGCCGCCGGGGTGAAAATCCTGTATCATCACAGCATTGTCGGGGTGAAAAAAGACGCGGAGAACCGCATCACGGGCCTGATCTGCCGCACCCGCGGCGGATTCGGTCTGCTGCGCGGCAAATGTTACGTGGACTGCACCGGAGACGGCAATGTCGCCGCTATGGCCGGCTGTCCGTTCGAACAGGGCGATTCGCAAGGCGGCTGCCAGCCGATGACCCTCTGCTTCAAACTGTCCCATGTCGATATTCCTTTCGTCAAGGGGCCGTACGGCGGACGACTGCTCGATCCGGAATGGCGGAACCGCTTGTCCGCCGCCTACCAGCAGGCTCAGAAAGACGGCAAGATCCATTGCCCGCGGGAAAACGTGCTGATTTTCCCGTTCCAGCTCGGCGATGAAAACACGCTGCATTTCAACACGACGAGGGTGATCGGTTACGATGCGACCAACGGAGCGGATTTTTCCGAAGCGGAGATCGAAGGACGCCGCCAGCTGCGCGAACTGCTGGCCTGGCTGAAAGCGGAGGTCCCCGGTTTCGCACAGGCACGCCTGATGTCCATGGCGGTCCAGATCGGCGTCCGCGAAAGCCGCCGGGTCGAAGGTCTTTACAAACTGTGCATGGAGGATTTTGAAAACTGCTCCCGCTTCCCCGACGCCATCGCCCGCTGTTCCTACAACGTGGATATCCATTCACCCCGCGGCGCGGGAACCAGACTGGTCAGCATCAAATCCGGCGATTATTACGAGATCCCCTACCGCTGCACGGTCCCGAAAAACTGCGCCAATCTGACGGTCGGCGGCCGTCCGATCTCCGCGGATGTCGCCATACACAGCAGTCTCCGGATCATGCCGTGCGCCATCTCGATCGGACAGGGGGCCGGCATGGGTGCCGCCATGGCCGCCGCCAAAGGCATTTCCCCGGCCGAGGTCGACGGCTGCGAAGTCCGCCGGAAACTGATCGGATTCGGTGCCAATCTCAAAGGAAACGGAGTGGAAAAATGAAACATCTTACCTCATTCC
>SUWI01000091.1 GCA_015061565.1 Lentisphaerota bacterium | reverse complement strand
TCGCTTTGGCCGAAGCCCGGACCGGCACGGTGGAGATCCGGGCGAAGATCGCCGACGGACCCATCCGCAGGATCCGCATCTACTCTGCCGATAAACTGATCTGGTCGAAAGAGGACAACGACACTGCGGAAGTCTCGCTGACGGTCCCGATGTCCGGTCTGGAACTCAAGCAGTTTATTCGCGTGGAACTCGAGGGCGAAAACCCCTTGCGGATCTGCAATTCCACTCCGTTCTATCTGAAATGATCCGGACCGGATCGGACCCCTGCAAAAAAAAAGGGATTTTTTCCCGCCGGATATTGAATTTTAAGCATACAGAGGTTATATTGATAAGCATATTATCATGAAATGATGAAATGCAACAGAAAGACGGATCATGACAGATAAACCTGAAGTTTCCATTGTCATCCCCGTGTATAACGAGGAACTGAATCTGCCCGAGCTGGTGAAACGGTGCGTCGCGGCATGCGACAAGCTGCCGCAGAGTTACGAGATCCTGCTGGTGGACGACGGCAGCAGGGACCGTTCCGCGGAACTGATCGAACAGGCGGTCAAAGACCATCCCGGGAAAATCGTCGGGATCCTGCTCTCGACCAATTTCGGCCAGCATGCGGCAGTGACCGCGGGCCTTTCCAGAGCGCGCGGGAAATATATGATCACCATGGATGCCGACTTGCAGAATCCGCCCGAAGAGATCCATAAACTGGTCGAAAAACTGGTGGAGGGTTATGACGTGGTCGGCTCCATCCGGGAAAACCGGCAGGATACTTTTTTCCGGAAAATCGCCAGCAAAACGGTCAATCTCATGGTCCGCCGGCTGACCCGGGGCCAGACCATGACCGATTACGGCTGCATGCTCCGAGGCTACAGCCGGCCGGTGGTCAACGCGATCCTCGATTGCCATGAACAGGGCAAATTCATCCCGATGCTGGCCATGTCATTCGCCCGCAAATCGGTGGAAGTGATGGTCAAACATGCAGAACGCGCCGCCGGAGAATCCAAATATTCGGTCTGGAAACTGATCGCACTCCAATATGATCTGCTGACCGGAACGTCCACTTTCCCGCTCCGGATGCTCACTTTCCTGGGTTTCCTGATCGCCCTGCTTGGCGTGATTTTCGGCGTGGCGATCTTGGTGATGACCCGCCTGAACGGCGAAGAATGGGGCCGTTACGGAACATTCACCATGTTCGCCATCCTCTTTGTCTTTATCGGCGCACAGTTCGCCGGTATGGGACTGCTCGGCGAATATATCGGAAAAATCCACTTGAACGCACGCGGACGGCCGCAATTTTATATTGAAAAAGAGCTGAACGCGGAAAAACCGAATAACGAATCGAACAAATAACATACAGGAGCACAAAAAGAATGAAAGCAGTTGTTTTTGCTTATCACAACATCGGATGCGAAGGCATTCAGGCCTTGTTGGACAATGGAATCGAGATCCAGAGCGTTTTCACCCATGCGGACAATCCGGCGGAGAACACCTGGTTCCGGTCGGTGGCCGAACTGGCCTCTTCGAAAGGGATCGAACTGAATGCTCCGGCCGATCCGAACCATCCGCTGTGGGTCGAACGGATCCGGAAAATGAAACCCGATTTCATCTTCTCGTTCTATTACCGCAATCTGCTCGGCAAAGAACTGCTGGCGATTCCGAAAAAAGGCGCGATCAATCTCCATGGTTCGCTGCTCCCGAAATACCGCGGCCGCTGCCCGATCAACTGGGCTGTGCTCAACGGTGAAAAAGAAGCCGGCGTCACCCTGCATTACATGACCGAGAAACCCGATGCCGGTGATATCCTGGCCCAGGAAAAATTCCCCATCGGTCCCGATGACACCGCGCTGGATGTCCATCAGAAAGCGGCCAAAGCCGCGGCCGTCCTCCTCAAAAAGGCTCTCCCGAAATTGAAAAAAGGCACCCTGAAGGGCATTCCGCAGGATAATGAAAAGTCCACCTATTACGGCGGCCGCAAACCCGCCGACGGCGTGATCGATTTCAACAAGAGCGCGGCCGAGATCCGCAATCTGGTCCGGGCCGTCACCCGGCCGTATCCCGGCGCTTTCGCTTTCCTCGGCGAGAAAAAATATCTCTTCTGGCAGGTGTCCGAAGTCAAGGCCGCGAAGAAGGCCGCGCCCGGCACCATCCTCAGCACTTCCCCGCTGACCGTGGCCTGCGGCAAAGGCGCCATCCGCGTCGATTTCGCCCAGTCCGAAGGCGGTGTCTTCTGCTCCGGCGCCCAGCTCGCCAAGGATGCCAAACTGGTGGAAAAGATGACCTTCTCCTCCTCGAACCGTCCTTTCGTCCGCCGCAAGACCAGCGTGCTGATCCTCGGTGTCAACGGCTTCATCGGCAGCGCCATCAGCAACCGTCTGCTTGAAGACGGCAACTATGAAGTTTACGGCATGGACCTGCGCAGCAATTATATTGCCGATCTGCTCAAACATCCCGATTTCCATTTCTTCGAGGGCGATATTTCGATCAACCGCGAATGGATCGAATACCATGTGCGCAAATGCGATGTGGTCCTGCCGCTCGTGGCGATCGCCACCCCGATCGAATACACCCGCAATCCGCTCCGCGTGTTCGAACTCGACTTCGAAGAAAACCTGCGCATCGTCCGCTATTGCGTGAAATACCACAAACGGATCATCTTCCCGTCCACCTCCGAAGTTTACGGAATGTGCACGGATGAAAGTTTCGACGAGGACAATTCTCCGCTGATCACCGGTCCGATCCGGATGCAGCGCTGGATCTATTCCTGCTCGAAACAGATGCTCGACCGCGTGATCTGGGCCTACGGTTCCAAAGATCAGCTCAAGTTCACGCTGTTCCGTCCGTTCAACTGGATGGGACCGAAGCTCGACAGCCTTTCCTCCGCCCGTATCGGCAGTTCCCGCGCCATCACCCAGCTGATCCTGAACCTGGTGCAGGGCACCCCGATCCAGCTGATCGACGGCGGCGAGCAGAAACGCTGCTTTACCCACGTCACCGACGGTATCGAATGCCTTTTCCGCATCATCGAAAACAAAGACGGCAAGTGCGACGGCAAGATCATCAATATCGGCTGTCCCGCCAACGAAGCCAGCATCAAGGAACTGGCCGAAATGCTGGTCAAACAGTTCGATAAACATCCGCTGCGGAAGAAATTCCCGCCCTTCGCCGGTTACAAACTGGTGGAAAGCGGCACTTTCTACGGCAAAGGGTATCAGGATGTGCAGCACCGCAAACCGAGCATCCGCAACGCCGCGCGTTACGTCGGATGGAAACCTGTCGTGAAACTGGAAGATTCCGTCGCCATGACGTTGGACTTCTTCCTGCGTCAGGCCGTTGAATCCGGCGAGTTCTGCAAGAAATGAAGATCGCGCTCCGGATCGATGTAGATACTTTCCGCGGTACCCGCGACGGTGTGCCGACTTTGTGCCGGATCCTGGATAAGCACGGGATCCGGGCGGCGTTCTTCTTTTCTGCCGGTCCGGATAATATGGGGCGGCATATCTGGCGTCTGCTCAAGCCCGCTTTTCTGTGGAAAATGCTCCGCACCAAGGCGGCCAGCCTCTACGGGCTGGATATCCTGCTGATGGGTACCATGTGGCCCGGCCCGCGCATCGGCAAACGTCTCGGCCATGTGATCAAAGCCTGTTCCGATGCCGGTCATGAGATCGGCGTGCATGCCTGGGACCATCAGGCCTGGCAGGCGCGTATCGACCGGATGACCGATGACCAGATCGAAAACCATCTGCGCATGGCTTTCGAAGAACTCGAACGCGTCACCGGCAAAGCCCCGACCTGTTCGGCGGTACCCGGCTGGCGCTGCGAACCCGCCGCCCTCGCGGTCAAGGAAAAATTCCCCTTCCGCTACAACAGCGACTGCCGCGGCAGCGGGAGTTTCCTGCCCGTGGTCGGGGGAAAGACCCTGAAGACCCCGCAGATGCCGCTCAATATGCCGACTTATGATGAGATACTCGGAAAAAACGGCGTCACCAATGAGAATTACAATGAACGTCTGCTGGCGACGGTCCAGCCGGACGGCTACAATATGCTGACCATCCATGCGGAAGCCGAAGGCGGCGCCTGCTCGGGGATGTTCGAACAGTTCCTGCAGATGGCCGAGGCCCGCGGCATCACTTTCCATGCACCGGGCGATCTGCTTCCCGAAAATCCGGCTGAACTTCCGCGGTTCGAGATCGTCAAAGGCGAGATCCCCGGACGCGAAGGCTGGGTCGCCTTGAAGAGTGACCGTCCCGCGGATCCGGCACTTTGATCCCATATAATTGACCCTGAAAGGAAAGTTCGTCCGATGAAGAAAGTCTGGCTATATCTCCTGATCGCAGCGGTGGTGCTGATCGTATATATTCTTCCGCTGGGCGGACGCCCGCTGATCACACCCGACGAGGCCCGGTATGCCGAGATCCCCAGGGAAATGCTCCAAAGCGGCGACTGGGTCTCTCCGCGGCTCAACGGCGTCCGTTATTTCGAAAAGACTCCGTTCAGTTACTGGGCGTTTGCCGTTTCGTTCAAAATCTTCGGAATGAACCGGTTCGCTCTGCGGCTCCCCTGCATGCTCGCCATGCTGGGCTGTGCCTGGATCATTTATCTCCTCATGAGCCAGTATTACGACCGGCGGCTGTCCCTGTTCGGTGCGACGGTTTTTGCCGCGCTGCCGTTCGTGGCCATCCTCGCCAGTGTGGCGATCACGGATATGTTCCTGACTTTCTTTGTGACGGGAGTGACCTTTACCGGATTTCTGGCGGCGCAGGACAATATCAGCCGGAAGCGGCGGATCGTCCTGCTGATCCTCTGCGGATTCTTCTGCGGACTGGCGTTCCTGACCAAAGGTTTTCTGGCTTTTGCCGTTCCGGCGGTCACTCTGGGGCCCTATCTGATCTGGGATAAGAAGTGGAAAATGCTGTTCATCCTGCCGTGGATCCCGCTGGTCGTGCTGCTGCTGACCGCCGGACCGTGGTGCCTGGCGATCCACCGGCAGGAACCGGATTTCTGGCGTTATTTCGTTTACGTCGAGCATATCAACCGCTTCTTCGGCGGACGAAAGGCACAGCATGCGAAGAATTTCTTTTTCTTCTTTCCGATTTTTGCCGCCGCGATAGCCGTGTGGGTGCTGATGGTGCCGAATCTCTGCCGGGCGCTGTACCGCCAGGTCAAAGAATCTCCGCTGCTGAAGTTCTGCACCTGCGGATTGATCCTGCCGTTCCTGCTGTTTTCCTGCTCCAGCGGCAAGCTGGCCACCTATATCCTGCCGTGTCTGCCGCCGACCGCGATCCTGATCGCCGTCGGAGCACAGAAATTCTTCGTGGAGGAACGCCGCAGCCTTGCATTCCATCTTTCTCTGCTGATCTTCACCATCGCTTTTCCCGTGGTGATCCTGCTGGTCCTGGCCAATATGGTGTCCGGCTGGCCGGAACCGTTTTTCTGCCGGGAAGACTGGCCGCAGATCGTCCTGGTCGCGGTGGTCGCGCTCATGACCATTATCGGATTCTACCTGGCCTGGAAAGCGGTGGACCGGTATATCAAACTCTTTCTCCTGCAGGTCAGCATGTTCCCGCTGCTGATCGGTGCCAATTTCATTTTTCCGGCGATGTTCCGCGAATGGAAAGCGCCGATCCTGTTCCTCGAGAGTGTTTATCCGGATATTCCTGAAAACAATACGGTCATCGTCACCAACCGCCGCCCCTTCCAGGATGTCTGCTGGGCTTTTAAAACCAATAAGATGCGGATGTATGCCGGCCGGAACGAAATCGAATACGGTTTGAGCTATCCTGAGGAGAAATACCGGTTCATTCCCAACTTCGACGCGCTGGAGTCTCTTTACTGGAATCTGAAGAAAAAGAAATGGAATCTGGTGCTGGTGACTCCGCTGGAAGATTATCCTTTTTTTGAAAAACGTCTGCCGAAACCGGTCTGGGTGAAAAAGAGTCATCCCGGCCTGATCGACGGTTATATTGTGGCTTTATATTAAGTTCTGCGAAAGGAATCATTGATCCGATGAATGTTCGCAAAGAGGCATTTGAACACTGGACTCCGCGGGATTCCGCGGATCTTTACGGCGTCCGTGACTGGGGCGCAGGTTATTTCGATGTCAATTCCGACGGCGAGTTGACCGTTACCGCTTTCGGCAAGGACGGACCCGCGGTCAGCCTGATGGAAATCGTCAAGGGCATCAAGGAGCGCGGCATGGATATGCCCGTGCTGCTCCGTCTGCGTAATATCCTCGACACCCAGATCCGTCTGCTGCATTCCTCGTTTGCGAAAGCGATCAAGCAGACCGGTTTTCAGGGACAGTACCGCGGTGTTTATCCGATCAAGGTCAATCAGCAGCAGCAGGTGGTGGAGGAGATCGCCCGTTTCGGACGCGAATTCCATCACGGTTTCGAAGCCGGCAGCAAGGCCGAACTCATCGCCGCCATCGGCACCATGACCGACCATGAGGCCTGTCTCGTCTGCAACGGCTACAAGGATGAGGAATTCATCGATCTCGCGCTTTATGCCTCCAAGCTGGGTATCCAGTGCATCCTGGTCGTGGAAATGCCCGGCGAAGTGCCGATCATCATCGAACGGAGCCGGAAACTCGGCATCAAGCCGATGATCGGCATCCGCATGAAGCTTTCCACCCGGGCCGGGGGACAGTGGACCGAATCCGGCGGCGACCGCAGCGTGTTCGGCCTCAATACTGCCGAACTCATGCGCATCGTGGATCAGCTCAAGGAAGCCGACATGCTCGACTGTCTGCGCCTGCTCCATTATCATATCGGTTCGCAGATCCCGAACATCCGCGACATCCGCGCCGGCGTGCTCGAAGCCAGCCGGGTTTATACCGGACTGGTGCAGGAAGGTGCTCCCATGGGATTCCTCGACCTCGGCGGCGGCCTCGCGGTCGATTATGACGGCTCCCACACCAATTATGCCGCCAGCCGCAATTACACGCTCGACGAATATTGCGTGGACGTGATCGAAACGGTAGCCGAAACGCTGTCTTCCAAAAACATCCCGCATCCGAACATCATCACCGAATCCGGCCGTGCCACCGTGGCTTATTATTCCGTGCTCCTGTTCGACATTCTGGACGTGGCCAATTTCGAGCCGTCCGAAAAACCGCATGAACTGCCGCCCAATGCCAGCGAGCATACCAAGGACCTGGTTGCCATCCTGGGAAACATCAACGCCCGCAATCTGCAGGAAAGCTACCACGACGCCATCTACTACCGCGACGAGATCCGGATCCTGTTCAAGAACGGCCGCATCACCCTCCGCGAACGCGCTCTGGCCGAGAGCGCTTTCTGGGCCATCATGGCCGCCGTCAACAAGGAAGTCCACAAGCTCAAATACGTGCCCGATGAATTCGAGGGGCTCGAAACCGCCCTGGCCGATATCTATTATGCCAATTTCAGCGTGTTCCAGTCCCTGCCGGATTCCTGGGCGATCGATCAGGTGTTCCCCATCATGCCGATCCACCGCCTGAACGAGCGGCCCACCCGCAACGCCATCATTTCCGATATCACCTGCGACTGCGACGGCAAGATCGACCGGTTCGTCGACCTGCACGACGAGCGCCGCACCCTGCCGCTGCATCCGGTCGGCAACAGCCAGTATTACCTCGGCGCGTTCCTGGTCGGCGCCTATCAGGAAACCCTCGGCGACCTCCACAATCTGCTCGGCGACACCAACGTGGTCAATATCAACATCAACCGCGAGGACGGTCACTTCGAGATCGTCAAGGAGATCGAGGGCGACACCGTGGCGGATGTGCTTTCCTATGTGGAATACTCGCCGAAGGAACTGATCGACAATCTGCGGAACCAGGCCGAACGCGCGATCGAGGAAAAACGCATTTCGCCCGCCGAGCGCCGCATCATCATGCGGGCTTACGAGGACGGCTTGCGCGGTTATACTTATTTCGAATACGAATGATCACCAGAGAGGAGTTGACATCATGGCAAGAGTTCTTATCATCGGGGCAGGCGGCGTCAGCGGCGTCGCAGTTCACAAATGCGCACAGGCTTCCGAGGTGTTCACGGACATCTGTCTGGCCAGCCGCACCAAATCCAAATGCGATGCGATCGCCGCGCAGCTCAAGCGTCCCATCCGCACCGAACAGGTCGATGCCGACAACGTTCCCCAGCTGGTCGCGCTGATCCGCGATTTCCAGCCCGATGTGGTGCTCAATCTCGCTCTTCCCTATCAGGATCTCCATATCATGGACGCCTGCCTCGAAACCGGCGTGCATTACATCGACGCCGCCAACTACGAGCCGCCCGATGAGGCCCATTTCGAATATTCCTGGCAGTGGGCGTATCAGGACCGCTTCAAAGCCAAAGGCATCACCGCTCTGCTCGGCTGCGGCTTCGATCCCGGCGTGACCAATGTCTTCTGCGCCTGGGCCGTCAAACAGAACTATTTCGACACCATCGACACGCTCGACATCATCGATGCCAACGCGGCGGACAACGGTCATCCGTTTGCCACCAACTTCAACCCCGAGATCAATATCCGCGAAGTCAGCGCCAACGGCAAATATTACAAGGACGGACAGTTCATCGAGACCAAGCCGATGGAATTCAGCCAGGTCTTCGATTTTCCCGCCGGCATCGGCCCGAAAAAAATGTATCTGCTCTGGCATGAGGAACTCGAATCTCTCGCACCCTTCCTGAAGAAGAAAGGACTCAAGGAAGCACGGTTCTGGATGACTTTCTCCGACAATTACCTGAAACATCTGGAAGTGCTCGAGAACGTCGGCATGACCCGGATCGACCCCGTGATGTATCAGGGACACGAGATCATTCCGCTGCAGTTCCTCAAGGCGCTGCTGCCCGATCCCGCCACCCTCGGCCCGACTACTGTCGGAAAAACCTGCATCGGCTGTCTCATCCGCGGCAAGAAGGACGGCAAGGACCGCCAGTATTACATCTACAATGTCTGCGACCATCAGAAATGCTATCAGGAAGTGCAGTCCCAGGCGGTTTCCTACACGACGGGCGTCCCGGCCATGATCGGCGCCATGCTGGTCGCCACCGGCGTCTGGAAAGGCGCGGGCGTCTATAACATGGAACAGTTCGATCCCGCTCCCTTCATGGAAAAACTCAACCAGTACGGTCTCCCCTGGGTGGAAGAATTCAAATGATCGAAACTCTGCTGGACCGGATCGAAACGCCCTGTTTCGTGGTGGACAAGGCGCTGCTTCGGAAAAATCTGGCGATCCTCGATTCCGTGCGGAAACGTGCGGGCGTCAAGATCCTGCTCGCCCAGAAGGCCTTTTCCATGTATGCGGTCTACCCGCTGCTGGCTGAGGTCCTGGACGGCACCTGTGCCAGTTCGCCGGACGAGGCCCGGCTCGGCCGCGAGGAGTTCGGCAAGGAGGTCACCGCTTTCGCCGCCGGATATTCCGAAGCCGATCTGCGCGAACTCCTGTCCCTCTGCGATCATGTGATCTTCAATTCCCTGTCGCAGTGGG
Source organism: Lentisphaerota bacterium (assembly GCA_015061565.1). GTDB lineage: Bacteria > Verrucomicrobiota > Lentisphaeria > Victivallales > UBA1829 > SIG94. Next base: position 10,352 of record SUWI01000091.1, on the reverse strand, counting down.
AGCGGTTCCGTCCCCTGACTTCCGCGGCAGAGAATGTCCGTTTCGGCGTCCGGTGCAATCCGGAACATTCCGAAGGAACGGTGGCGATCTACGACCCCTGCGCCCCGAAATCCCGGCTTGGGATCAAGGCCGCTGCCTTTAACGGGAAATGTCCGGAAGGCATCACCGGTCTGCATGTCCACAATCTCTGCGAACAGAACTCCGATGCGTTCGAACGAACGCTGAAGGCTTTCGAGGAGAAATTCGCTTTCCTGATCCCGCACGCTCAATGGATCAATTTCGGCGGCGGACATCATATCACGCGGCCGGATTACGATGTGGAACTGCTGGTCCGTCTGCTGAAGGATTTCCGGGCCCGCTGGCATACGCCGGAGATCTTCCTCGAACCCGGTGAAGCGGTAGCGCTCAATACCGGATTCCTCGCCGCCAGTGTCCTCGATATCGTGCATAACGACACCGATATCGCCATCCTCGACACCTCCGCCGAGGCGCACATGCCGGACGTGCTGGAGATGCCTTACCGCCCGAATATCATCGGCGCGGGCGAGCCGGAGGAAAAGCGTTTCACCTATCGGCTGGCCGGACATTCCTGTCTGACCGGCGACGTGATCGGAGATTATTCCTTCGAGCGCGCCTTGAAGCCCGGCGACAAGCTGGTGTTTCTGGACATGGCGCATTATTCGATGGTGAAGACCAATACTTTCAACGGCCTGCGGCTGCCGTCCATCGCGGTCATGGATTCCGACAGCGGCGAGTTCGAGGTCCTGCGAAAATTCACTTACACCGATTTCAAATCAAGATTGTCATAAGGAGAAAGAAAATGGCTTGCAGCGGAAATTGCTCCTCCTGCGGAGAAAAAGGATCCTGTGAAAACGAGGATAAAAAACTGAATGAAGTGCTGTCGAAGATCGGAAAGAAGATCATGGTGTTGTCGGGCAAAGGCGGCGTCGGCAAGAGTTCCGTCGCCGGCTCCCTGGCCTTCCTGCTGGCCCGCGCCGGCAAGCGGGTCGGTCTGCTCGATCTCGATTTCCACGGTCCCTCCCAGCCCACGCTTTTCGGCGCCGCCCATCTCCGTCTCGGCGCCTCCGAGGAAGGTCTGCTGCCGCTGGAGGTCAACGGCGTCAAACTGATTTCCATCGGTCTGGTGATGGAGGATCCCGACCAGGCGGTCATCTGGCGCGGGCCCGCCAAGATCGGTGTTCTGAAGCAGCTGATCGAAGATGTGGTCTGGGGAGAACTGGACTATCTGATCCTTGATTTCCCGCCGGGCTGCGGCGACGAAGTGCTGTCCGCTGCACAGATGATCAAGGGTGACCGCGCGGCGGTGATCGTGACCACTCCGCAGGAGATGTCCATGGCGGATTGCCGCAAATGCATCGATTTCTGCAAAAAGCTGGAGATCGGCATCGCCGGCATCGTGGAAAACATGACCGGATTCACCTGTCCGGACTGCGGGCATACCCATCAGCTCTTCTCCAGCGGAGGCGGGGAAGCCCTGGCCAGACGCTACGGCGCGCCGCTGCTGGCGCAGCTGCCGATCAATCCCAAGTTCATGGCATTCTGCGACAACGGCGACCTGGACCAGGCGCTGGAGAATGCTCCCGAGATCCGTTCCTCCATGGAAAATGTGATCAAGGCGATCGGGTGAGTTTTTGTTCATTTGATAAAATTCTTTAAAATAAATCCATTCCGCGTTTGACATCTTCTTTTTCAAGGTGTATATTACCGCCGAATTGAAAAACAACATGGATCGATTGAGGTGGCAAATGAGATTGAATACGGAAGTAAATCTGGCGCGGCTGTCCAAGACGACGCTGCCGAAAGAATTTGTTGAGCAGCACTGCGGTGAATGGAATCACCAGGACTGGCTTGGTTTCTGCGCCCTTCTGGAGGAAAAAGGCTATACGCCGATCGACCTCGACCAGGTCGGATTGCTGCTTGAAGCCCAGAAAACGATCTATTGGGAAAAGCACAGTTGAACTTGAATTCCGTTGCAACTCCCGTTTCTGGAGAGCTTTACATCATTTCCACTCCGATTGGAAATCTAGACGATATGACCCTCCGGGCAATCGAGACCCTGAAATCCTGCGATATTATTTTAGCCGAAGACACCCGTCACACCCGGATCCTGCTCCAGCATTTTCAGATCAATGTCCCGATGGCTGCCTACCATGCGTTCAATGAACACGGCAAGACCGGAGAAGTCCTGAACCGGGTGCTGGCCGGAGCGAAAGTCGGACTGGTGACCGATGCCGGCACCCCGTGCGTGGCCGATCCCGGGTTCCTGCTGGTTCGCGAGGCGGTCAAGGCGGGCATCGAACCGAAGATCATTCCCGGCGTTTCCGCCCTTACCTTTGCTGTCGCAGCTTCCGGACTGCCTTCCGACCGGTTTGCCTTTTACGGTTTCCTGCCGGTGAAGAGCGGCCGCCGTTCCGCCCGCATCGCCGAGATCAAAAACGAAGGCAAAAGCGTGGTGATTTTCGAATCCCCTTACCGGGTGGCGAAACTGCTGAAGGAACTATGTGACCAGCTTGGCGGCGAGGCCCCCTGCGCGGTCATCCGCGAGGCCACCAAGATCCATGAGGAAGTTCTCCGCGGCACCCTGGCTGAACTTTCCGCTCTCGCCGAAAAACGCAGCTGGAAAGGCGAATGTGCCGTCGTGGTCCATCCCATCAGTGAGGATGAACAGAAACTGGACGATATGACTTTTTCTTGAGCGGCAATGTCCGGCCGATGTTTTTCCGGTATCTTCGAGCGTTTTTTACTCTTTGCTCATTTTTTTCCGGCGGCTGGATGGACTCATGCCGAACTTCCTGCGGTAACACTGGGAAAAGTACAGAGGATTGCCGAATCCGCTTCTCCAGGCGATTTCCCGAATGTTCAATTCGCTGGATTCCAACAGCTGCTCGGCATAGTTCAAGCGCTTGTTCAGCAGAAACTCCGCAGGAGTATGGTCGAAACATTTTTCCCAGCGCCGGTAGAGAGTCCGCAGACTGATCGAAAATTTTTCGCACACTTCTTCCAGCGTGATATTTTCCATGAAATGCGCATTCAGATAGGAGATCAGCTCATAGATCAAGGCATCCCTGACCTCTCCGTTCTTCATCTGCATCATGGAAAGTTTCACTTCTTCAAGCAGACGGATGAACAGACTGTCCAGCCGGTCGGCCGTGCCTGGAATGAATACGTGGTCCATGTTGTCGATGATTGTCTGAATGATCAGTTCCATGTGCGGATTGAGCTTGAATTCCCCGCTTTGCGGCCGGATCAGGTCCATTACGTATGAGAATTTTTCAGGGGGAACCGTGAACATCAGTTCATCGTGCCGCCGCGGTGCCAGGGTATGGATTCGGGTCTCGGGCCGGATGATGCTCAGATGCGGCAGGGTGGAGGTGTTTTCACGCAGGATGCCGTTTACCAGGGATCGGCTGCATCCAGGTTCGATTTTCAGCGTAAAACAGAAATGCGGAGTATGTATGATCCGGTTGCGGCTCCAGAAGAGATGGTCCGGCATCCAGCGGATGTGCCACAAATGAAAACCTTTATCCAGGAACCGGGGAACTTCCTGAAGGTTGATGAACTTGTCTGACATAAAATCTCCTTGTTTTGGCGTAAAATCTATTATTTTTAGTCGTTCCGTGCTATTGGATTTTATTCGATTATGACGTATAATATATACCATTGAGCAGCTGATGGCAAGTATTCGATATGAAATTCAACTGTTTTTTGGAGATAAGAACATGAACCGGTTTCTGATCATTCCGCTCCTGCTGCTGAGTCTGCTCCCCGGACTGGCGGCGGCTCAGGATCCTGAACTTCACCCGGAAAAGTCCAAAAGAGAACAGCGTTATGCCGATGCGTTTCCGCCGGGCGTCAGGACGATCGCCTGCATCTCTCCGGCATGGTATCCCGCCGACGAATACCATCGCCGCGGAGTGGAATTGCTGAAAAAATCCGGCTGCCGGATCAAAGTCATGCCGCATGCTTTCGACCGTCCCCCGAAAGGTCAGCGTTCGGCTCCGCTGGAAAGCAGGCTGGAAGATTTTTATTCGGCGTGGAACGATCCGGAAGTCGATATGATCATCTGCATCCAGGGCGGCCGCGGTTCTGCCGATCTGCTGGCCGCGCTGGATTGGAAAAAACTGAAAAAGCGCGATAACCTTTTCTTCCAGGGTTACAGCGATATCACTTTGATCACTGCCGCCCTGCTGGCCAAAGGATACGGCCGGCCGGTCGGCGGACCCATGGCCGGCACTCTGGTTGGCCTCCAGCAGGATTCCATCGAAGAAATGAGAGCGATGCACCACGGGGAACAGGTCGGTCCGGTCCCGGTCGAAAAAATGAAGGGCGGCGACTGTTCCGGCCTGGCTTTCACCGGACTGCTGAGACGGCTGGCCACGGCGTCCCAGACCGATTATTGTCCTTCGATGGCCGGCCGGATCGTCTTCATCGAATCGGTGACTTCTTCGCCCGAAATTATGCGTAAAGATTTTCAGATCCTGCTGGACCGGAAATTCTTTGACGGCGCTTCGGGCGTGGTGTTCTGTCATTTCTCCCGCTGCGGCACTCCGGCCGAGGTCGATGTCCTGTTGAAGGCATTCGCCTCGAAACTCAGCGTGCCGGTTTACCGGGGATTCCCGTTCGGACATTTGCCGGACATCTACACGATCGATTTCTCCCGCCGGGTGGAGATCAGGGACAGCCGGGTCACTTTCCCCGCCGTGAAAGGTCCGTAAAAATGAATTTTGACCGTAATTTTTCAATATCAACAGAAGAAAGGGAGGTTTTTATGGAGGACGTGAGAAAAAGGAATGCAGGACGCAGGGAGATTTTTACGCTGATAGAGCTGCTGGTCGTCATAGCGATCATTGCGATCCTGGCGGCGCTGCTGCTGCCGGCCTTGAACAAGGCCAAAGAAAAAGGCCGGGCAGTTCAATGTATCAACAATCTGAGAGAGATCGGAAGGCTGTCGGACGACTATCTGGATGCGAACAAAGAAAAATTTCCCTACTTTTTCGGCGAAAAATCGGGAGGCCCGGCGTGGACACGCCTTTATCAGGCAAGGCTGATAAAAAATACGACCCTCAACTCCAAACCGCATCGGATCTGGTATTGTCCTTCCGACACCGATCCGAGGCTGAAAAACATCACCAACATCGAGAACTCCTATATCCGGAACGGCAGCTACGGCTATAACAAGGCATACTATCCGACCGCCTTCAAATTTCCCCGCCGCATGGTGGTCCAGCCGCACTCGAAAATCGTGTATATGGATGCCAAACGCGGAAAAAGCGACCGGACCATGGTCGGCAGGACCGACCAGAGTCCGTATGTCACCCATTGGGTAGGGGTCAATTGCTGTTTCGTTGACGGCCATGTCGTGCGGTATACCAGCAAAGAGCTGAGCAAGGCGAAAATCTGGAATCCGATGGATTGATCCACAACCGATAAACACAGGAGATGTAAATGAAAACCGTATTCAGTTTTACCGCGATATTCTGCGCGATCTGCCTGCTGGCAGGAAATGAAAAAACCGATGGAGCCGGAGCGATCCGGCTGGTTGACGATGGAAAACCGGCTGCTGCGGTCATCCTGCCGGACGAGCCTCAGCCGGCATGCAAGCTTGCCGCGCAGGAATTGGTCATGCATATCCGGAAAGCTTCCGGTGCGGAACTGCCGGTCTGTCCGGAAAGTCAAGTCCCGCCCGGGGTGAAGACCCGGGTCTGGCTCGGACCCTGCAGGGAAACTGCGAAAGCCGGCATCGACTGTGCCAAACTGCCGCCGTCCGGCTGGGTGATCCGCGGCCGGGGAAACGATCTGTTCATCGCCGGCAGGGACCGCAGTCCGCGCGGGACGGTCGGCAGCAACTGGAATGCCGACTGGCAGGGGACCCTTTACGGAGTCTATGCGTTTCTCCGGGAGGAAATGGGGGTGCGCTGGCTGTTCCCGGGCGATACCGGCATCGTGATCCCGCAGCGGAAGACCATCGTTTATTCGGGAAAGGAACGGAGCGGCAAACCCAAGCTGATCTCCAGCGAACTGTTGCCCGGAAAACTGCCGTGGATCGGCTGGAATTCCGAGAAGAATTATGCAAAATTCACCGCGGAACAAAACCGTTTCATGCTGCGGCACGGTTTCGGCTCGGTGGTGAATATGAATTATTCCCACAATTTCGGCAATTACTGGAAACGTTTTTCGAAGACGCATCCGGACTATTTTGCGCTGGTGAATCCGGGCAACCGCAAACAGCTCAAGGGGGACAGCAATTTCGGCATCCAGATCTCCCTGTGCATATCCAACCCGGAGCTGCATAAGCAGATCGTGAACGACTGGATCCGGATGCCGAAATCGCTCAAGGCCGTGCGGCCTTATCTGGCGGCCATGCTCAATGACACGCCGGAAATGTGCACCTGTCCTTCCTGCCGGGCGTGGGATTATCCGCATCCGGCGTTCAAGACCTCCGAATACTGGGGCAACGGGAAAGTCCTGACCTATCATGAACGCTGGCGGCTTTCGCGTGCCTCCTGGGGGGAGGAGGGTGAATCCGGCCGGGGCGAACCGCCGCTTTCCGACCGCTACGCCCGGTTCTGCCTCGCCCTTCAGGAACTGGCCCGGAAACACGATCCGAATGTCACTCTGATCGGTTATGCCTACGCCAATTATACCCTGCCGCCGCGGGGCGTCAAACTCAACGACGGGATCATCATTCAGAATGTCTTCGGCCTGTGGTATCCCTACACGGCGGAAATGAGCCGGAAATTCCGGAAGAACTGGGAAGGCTGGAACCAGACCGGCGTCCGCCAGATGTACCGGCCGAATCTGCTCCATGCCGGAGCCAATCTGCCGATCTTTTACGCCCGCCGTTTCGCCGATGATTTCCACTGGGCATACAAGCACGGCCTGACCGCTTCCTACATGGATTCGCTGACCGGCTCGTGGAGCGCCCAGAATGCCAATCTCTATGTCATCTGCCGGATGCATGAAGACCCCGATCTGACCTGCGACCAGATCCTCGATGAATACTGCGCCTGTTTCGGGCCGGCGGCGGCGAAGATCCGGGAATATGTCGATTTCCTCGAACGGCAGGGCAATGAGCTGACCGCCGAAAAGAACGACCGGTTCAAACGGGAAAACCGGCTCAAAGGCAAGCTCGGCGGCACGTTCCAGAACTACGCGCTGATCGCCCATGAGATCACCCCGCTGGACAAGATCGCCGAAGGGCAGAAGATCCTGCAGGCCGCCGCTGAGGCCGCCGCCGGCAGTCCGGATGTCCTCGGCAAGATCGAATTCCTGCAGAAGGGGCTGCGCGATGCCGAACTGACCGTCCGGACCCGGCTGGCACAGATCGCCATGACCAAAGATCCCACTCCCGAAAACAAAAAACTGTTCCGGGCCGCTTTCAATGAGATGAAAAAATTCCGTGAATCGTGCGAGGCGGAACCGGTCCTGAATCCGGGGAAAACCGCTTTCCGCGAATATTTCGGCTGTCAGTGGCCCTGGAAGGACAACCGGAAAAGAAAAGCTCCGGCTGCCAAAAAAGCGAAACCGGCTAAAAAAAGTTCCTGAAACAGGATAATCAATAAAGGAAAGGATGATTGATTTCCATGAAAGAAAAAGCAACTGTCAAAGTCAACTGCGCAGCGGAAAAAGGCATGATCCGGCGTCTGAACGGCGGCAACCTGGCTCCGGCGCTGACGGCGAACCGCCGCCGGTTCCGCGATATCACCCAGCCCTTCGGCGAACTCAAGCTGCCCTGTACCCGGCTCCATGACGCACCCCTGGAAAATCCCAATATGCGCCTGGTCGACGTCAACAATATTTTCCCGCTGTTCCATGCCGACCCAGATGACGGACGCAACTATTATTTCGATCAGACCGACGACTATATCGAGAACTGTCTGAACTGCGGCACGCAGATCGTCTACCGTCTCGGCGTTTCCATCGAACACGGCAAGAAACGGTATTTCGTCGCCCCGCCGGAAGATTATGAAAAATGGGCGAAGATCTGCATCCGGATCATCGAACATTTCAATGAAGGCCGCTGGCACGGCCATTACTGGCAGATCAAATACTGGGAGATCTGGAACGAACCTTCCAACTGCGATTCCGACGGCCTCCCGAAAATGTGGGGCGGCACCACCGATGAGTTCAATATCTTCTATTGCACCGTTTCCAAGATCCTGAAGGAGCGTTTCCCGCATCTGATGATCGGCGGACCTTCGCACGGCCTCGGCAACGGCGAGCCCGGCGGTCCGACGGAAGTGTTCCTGAAGAAATGCGCCGCCGAAAAGGCCCCCGTCGATTTTTATTCCTGGCACTGCTACAGCGATTCGATCGAGCATTACGCCAAACAGGTCGCCCCGATCCGGAAAATGGTCGATGCCTGCGGTTTCCCCCATGCCGAACTGCATCTGAACGAATGGCATTATTTCCCGATGGACTGGAGCCGGAGCGGCGATATAGCCTATCATAAATTCTTCTATTCCGCCGATGGCTTCAAGGGTTTGGATTCCGCCGCATTCCTCTGCGGTGTGCTGACTTCCTGGCAGGATACTCCGCTGGATATGGGCAATTATTACACCGTCACCAGCAGCGGTTACGGCATCTTCACCAATCTCGCGGAACCCACGAAAAGCTATTTCGGACTGAAGGCTTTCGGGCAGATCGCCGCCGATTATCCGAATCGTTTCCAGGTGAAAACCGCCGCTCCGGTCTATGCCCTTGGCGGCTCCGCTCCCAGCGGCAGAAAAATGCTGCTGATCTCCTGCTTCAAACTGGATGCCGGGAAGTTGACGGTCACCTTCGACAAGGAGATCCGGAACGTGACGGTCCGTCTGGTGGACCGGGATCATGATCTGGCCGAAATTCCCGCCTCGCCGCAAGGCAAAAAGCTGGAACTGGCCTACACCGGCACTTCCGCCGTGTTTACGGTCGAATTCGACTGCTGATCAGGATCCTGCGGGGACGGATTTGTGCCGATCCCCGCAGGGACGGCATCGGCGCAGAGGATCTGCGTTTTCCGTGCTGCTGAAGCGTCCGATGCGCTTTCCGGTTCCGTTTTTTGTGTCAATAAATTGAAAAAAAGTTTGCTTTTTTCGTTTCCGGGCATATAATACCCCTGGCTGTTTCTGCTTGCCGACAGCAGAAATGTCATTAAGAAGAGCCGGTATTTTCAGATATCGGCTCAAATGTTTTTTTGAAAAATGGGAGAATATGTTACCATGAACGAACAGGAAAATTTCCGTTTTTACAATGTCGTGCCCTGCAACCCCGGCAAGGAAGAACTTCAGGCGCAGAATGTCATCGAACTCGAAGCGCGGACGGGGATCGATATCGCCCTGTATTCGCTCACGCTCCATCCGGAAGGTTTTCCCGCCCGGAAAAAAGCGGAATTCCTGATCGAAAGCTACCGGAAATTCAGCCGCGCGCTCCAGGGGAGCAAGGTCAAACCGGGCGTGTTGATCCAGAGCATTCTCGGCCATTGGCCGCGCGTCGATAAGGACGAGGAACAATGGATGCGGACCATCGACCTGAAAGGGCGCAAGGTCCGGTTCTGTCCGCTTGATCCCGGTTATCGGGAATACATTTTCCAGACCATCGCCGATCTGGCGAAGGAACATCCGTGTTTCTTCCTGGGTGACGACGACATCCGCAGTTTTTCCCCGTATGCCGAATGTTTCTGCGAACGGCATACCGCGGAATTCAACCGCCGCACCGGCCGCAATTTCTCGCCTGAAGAATATCGTCTCGCCGTGGAACAGAGCAAAGTCGGCGATGAGATCTTCAACGCCTACGAACAGCTCCGGCAGGACACGGTCAACGGAGTCTGCCGTCTGATCCGCGAGGCAATCGATTCGGTCGATCCGACGATCCCCGCGGGCACCTGCATGCCGGGCTGGGAACTGCGGTTCAACGGCTTTGCCTCGCAGGCGATCGCCGCCAAAGGCCAGCCGCCGGTCATGCGCATCGCCAATGCCCGGTATATGGAAACGACCAGTATCGATTTTGCCGGGACTCTGCTGCGGTCGCAGGCGCTCCGTCAGTTCTGGAAAGATATCCCCGTGGTGCTGGATGAAACGGATACCTGTCCCCACACGCTGTTCAGCAAATCGGCGATCAGTGTTCATGCCAAGCTCGTTTCCGCTATTTTCGCCGGCCTGAACGGTTCCAAGATCTGGTACGTCAACTGCCATAAGGGCAGTGTCCCGGTCAACCGCAAATACACGGCGGTGCTGGAAAAATACCGGAAGTATTATCCGGTCCTTGCCGGCGTGATGCGTCAGGCTCAGCCGGAGGGCGTGGTCATTCCGATGTTTGATCATTTCCCGAACTGGCATCCGGGCAATTTCGAG
>SUWI01000090.1 GCA_015061565.1 Lentisphaerota bacterium | reverse complement strand
TGTCAGCGGGCTTGGCGGCAGGCTTCACTTCCGGAGCCGGAGCGCCGATGATCGTCATTTCCGGATCAGTGTCAGCGGGCTTGGCGGCAGGTTTCACTTCCGGAGCAGGAGCACCGATGATCGTCATTTCCGGATCCGCAGCTGGGGAAGGAGCAGCAGTAGTCTTGTCCTCGGCAACCGTTGATTTCAGATTGGGCTCCGGCATGATCCCCATCGTCATCATGGTCATTACCGGATCGGAATCAGGATTGGAATCTCCTTCCTGAAGCAAGGTCAGAATCGTGCTCTTGCCCAAATAAATGGAGTCGCCGACTCTGACCGGAGTGGGAAGTTCAACCGAAGTCGGACCGACCCAGGAACCGTGAGAACTCAAATTTTCCGCGATGACCGAATCTCCGTCCACATGGAGAATCAAATGCTTGCCCGAAACATCGGGCTGCGTCAACTGAATATTTGCACTTCTGGAACGGCCCAGCAAATAATCGCCGTCGTCGAGGGGAACGGAACTTGTTTCAGTCTGACCTTTGATTTTAATCTGGAGTTGAAATGACATAATTGGGAGCCTCCGTTAAAACATTTGTGAAAACCCTGAATCCTTGATCCGCATAAAAACGGGGGTAAAAATAATAATGAACACCGATGGCATAATAAAAATAATCAAGGGAAGGATAATCAGAGAAGGAGCACGCTGAGCCTGCCGTTCGGCCGCGGCAAATCTGGCCCGACGGATCTCCTCGGCATGAACAGCGAGCGTATCGACAATGGACGCGCCCATTTCCGCCCCTTCGGAAACTGCAGTCACCAGACTTTTGAATTCGTCCAGCTGGATCCTGGCCGACATGGCCTGAAGGGCCTCGATCCGCGATTTCCCCAGTTCGGTTTCCTTGAGGACCTGACCGAATTCTGTCTGCAGAGGCCCCGGATCACTGTTGGTGACAAAGTAGCGGACCGAAGCCATGAAATCCAGACCGGCCCGCATGGCGGACGTGATCAGATCGATGGCAAAAGGAAGGCTTTTACGCAGGGCTTTCTGACGTTCTTCCGCGGTTTTCTGAATGGTAATGGAAGGATAATAGAAACCGAGGAACGCCCCGAATATCCCGGCTCCCAGCACATACCCTGTCTCAGTGGTGACCGAACAGGTGACACCGATCCCCGCGATCGTAAAAAGGATGCACCAGAAGATCCGGACCCCGAAAATATCACTTACTTCCAGTTTCAGTCCGGAAAGCATGATCTGATTTTTCCAGTAGCGATCCAATGAGGGCATCTGGGTCACAATTTCCTGCCCCAGAGTCCTGCTCAGATATTTCGATTCAGTCTGCATGATCCGGAAACAGAACGGCAGATCATCCGAATATTCTTTTTCACGGCGGGGACCGAACAGCAAGACAAAAATGCCAATGACGCCAAGAGCGCCCGAACAGAACGCCAGAATTTTGATCAGAGCAATCATCCTTATACCTCCACGGCCATGATTTTACGGATAATCAGAAAACCGATGGTTTCCATGAGTGCCGCCGCACCGAGTCCGCACCACCCGATGCCGGTAGTGACCAGGGGGGACATAAGCGCCGGATCAAGCATATAGAGGATACCGAAGGCGGCCACAGGCATCAGGGAAATCGCCATGGCTTCGAACCGTCCCTGAGAAGTCAGCGTCAACAGTCTTTCCTGGAAAATCGTCCTTTGCCGGATGGTTTCCGTCATGTGATCCAGAACATCGGCCATACTGCCGCCGGTCTGCTGGGAAAGCCGGATCGAGGTAATCAGCAGTTTGAGGTCTTCCGCGGGCATCCGGCGGTAAACATGGTCCAGCGCATCCGGCAATTCAACCCCCAGCCTGTATTCGGAAAGTGCTATGGAAATTTCTTCCTGAAGAGGTCCGCCGATATCGCGTGATACCACTTCCAGCGCCTGCGGCAGGGCCATGCCGGCACGCAGCCCATTGGCCAGTCCCATCACCAGATCGAGAATTTTTTTCTCAAATTCCCGAAATCTTTTTTTGGCTTTGTTACGGAAATGCAGCAGCACCGCATAGAACCCCAGCAGAGCAGGGATCAGAGTCCCGAGGATCAACGCCAGAATCAGCGAGACCTGCAGAAAAAGCATCACCGTCAGAGCGATCCCCCCGAGCAGGAAAGCGGCCGCAAATCTCACTTGGATAAGCACATCCGGCTGGATAAACCGGGAAACCGGATCATAGTTCATTGCTCCGCGTCTGGCGCTTTCTTCCGCTTTTACTGCGGTCTCACGGAAAAACACCGTGGCGAACACGTAGGTGATGACTACTACGGCCGCAAAGACCAGAATCAGAGAAACAACTGTCTGGAAATCCATACCTTCCTCCCTTATACCTTCGGGACAAAAACTCCAAGATCCAGCCGGAGATCATTTTTGACTCTCAATGCCTCAACAAAGGCCGGAATATTGCCGGTTGCAGCATAGTAACCCTGAATTTTTCCTTTTTCATCAAGACCGGTCTGGACAAAATTGAAAATATCCTGCATCAGAACCACATCTTTTTCCCGGCCGGTAATCTCGGAAATCTGAACGATTTTACGTGACCCGTCCGGCAGACGAGTCTGCTGCACGATGATATTGATAGCGGACGAAATCTGCTCGCGAATAGCGGCCGCGGGCAAATCGTATCCGGCCATCATCACCATGTTTTCCAAACGGCCGATCGCATCGCGGGGTGTATTGGCGTGACAGGTGGTCAGAGAGCCGTCATGACCGGTGTTCATGGCCTGGAGCATGTCCAAGGCTTCCTCACCGCGGCACTCGCCGACGATGATCCGGTCAGGGCGCATACGCAAGGCATTGACCACGAGAGAACGGATCGTGATACGGCCTTTGCCTTCGATGTTGGCAGGCCTGGCTTCCAGCCGGACCAGATTCCGGTGGGAAAGTTTCAATTCCGCGGAGTCTTCGATCGTGACAATACGTTCGCCTTCCGGGATGAACTGGCTCAATACATTCAGCAGGGTCGTTTTTCCGGATCCCGTACCGCCGGAGATCAGCATGTTCTGGGAAGCTCGCACCGCTTCTTCCAGGAACAAAGCGATATCCTTGGTCATACTGCCGAAACGGATCAGGTCATCGACCGTCAGTTTTTTCTTGGCAAATTTACGAATGGTCAGGGATGGACCGTCCAGCGCCAGCGGCGGAATCACCGCATTGACGCGGGAACCGTCGGGCAGACGCGCATCCACCATCGGACTGGCATCGTCAATATGACGGCCCAGCGGTTCCACGATCCGCTGAATGATGGACATCAGATGGCGGTTATTGAAAAAACGGGCGCCGGTTTCATAAACTTTCCCCTTGCGTTCCACAAAAATCAGATCCGGACCGTTGACCATGATTTCGTCCACATCTTCCGCACGAAGCAAGGGAGAAAGCGGACCGAAACCGGCCAGCTCGTCCATCAGCGACTGGCGGAGCTGATCCTGAGGCGTTTCCCGGGGCAGTTCATGGCGCAGATCCCGCAGGACCTGATCCAACGCCTCTTCCAGCTTCACGATCATTTCATCGCGATCCATGGACTGCATGGACTGTTCAGTCAGGTTCAGTTTAGACAGAACATGTTCATGGATTTTCTGCTTCAGGGCCATCATGTCGTTGGTATAAAGCAGATTCGCTTCGCTGAAAGCTTTTTCGAAAACAGGAGCAGGCGCTGCCGGTTTTTCCGGTTTCTCCGGTTCAGCCGCCGGGACAGCATCGACAGGCGCAGATTGAGGAGCCGGAGCCTCGTTTTCCGGCTTCGAAATCTCCGCCGGTTCATCGGAGGCTTTCCCCTCCTGATCGGCAAGTTTCAGGATCCAATCCCCGATTTTCAGCTGGTCGCTGGAAGAAAACGGAACCGGATCCGTGATTTTTTCTCCGTTCAGCCAAGTGCCGCCCGTACTGCCGAGATCGGAAATAAACCAAGTTTCCCCGCCGCCAAAAAGCATCGCATGTTTCCGGGATACCTGCCGGCTTTCCAGCACGATTGCACAATCGGCGTGCCGGCCGATCGGCCATTCTTTCTGCTCCTGTCCCAGGTCGATATTCCGAACGGTACCGTTATCTGCGTTTTTGATGACAAGAAACATGATCGACTCCTTCCTGTATTCAGAAAATCCGCTGCCAGAAACTCTTCTTGGAATTTTCCTCTTTGATCCGTTCTTTGTTGCCTTGCTCGACTTTCTTGACCGTATCACCGGTTTCCGCAGAGGGCGGTATCTTGATTTCCGGACCCTTGCCGGCGATCTGAGGATAAATCAGGATCAGGACCTGCCGATCAGTGAGCTCATCACCGCTTTCGGCAACAAACCAGTTCAGCACGGGAACTTTTCTCAGGAATGGAATACCGGAATTATCCGTGGTTGCCTGCACCATTTCTTTCAGACCGCCAAGCACCAGGGTCTGTCCCAGTTTTGCGGTAACAGTGGTCGAGATCTTCGTGGTTTTCAGGTCGTAATCATTGTTTTCCATCAGGGTCGGAGAACTCATTTCCAGTTCCATATCCAGTTTGACCCGGTCGACGCCGGTAAGTCCGCCTTTGACCGCCATCATGAAACCGTATTGAACATCGTTCAGGGTTCCGGTACCGCCGGATCCGCCGTAAACCCGGACTTTCAAAGTGCCGCCGTTGTGCAGGCGTTTGAAGGTGGGGGATTCATTGCTCATGAAAGTAAGATGTCCGGCATGACGGAACCGGTTGACTCCAGTGTCGGCAGAGAGGTTAAGCACGGTGTTCAAAGAAGCATTCAATGCATAGTTTTGATTGGTGCCGTGGAAATCGGTGCCGAAATTGAATGCGTTGCCGACCTGAATTCCATGTTTCATCAAATTGGAGCCGATGGCTTCCGAATCACGCCGGCTGACGCCCATGAAAACCACGCCGACATCCAGCAGGGTCGGGGCGATCTGGATTTTTTCGACCAGACGGACTTTATCGGATTTTTTGGCGGGATCGGTTTCCAGCCAGGGCTGGGTGGAGAAGATCTGCCGGACCTGCTTGATATCGGATTCGGAATAAACCGATCCGGAAACGATCAGGGTATTGCCTTCCTGAGCAACCACGATCTCGCCGGGATTGGCATTGGCGGCATCCTTGCCCAGTTTGAAACCGGCCTTCTGCAGCGCTTTATTAAGGTTCATCATCACTTCCGGAGCCGGCACGAAAGAGGTCAGATCCATGATCACTGCACCGTAATTCGGCAGGATCTTATGCAGCAGTTCCCAGTTTTTCAGACTGGAAATTTCGCCTTTCAACACGATCTTGTTCCGGTTGATGGAAATATCCACCTCGGGTATCGAATCCATGTCTTTTCGGACCGCATTGTATACTTCACGGATGTTGTCCTGCACCTCAACCGTAAAGACTTTCGAGGACCCTTTGCCGATGATCTGGACATCGGTTTTGCCCAGCGAAAGCCCCATAAACCGGACCTGCATATTGGAAACGGCTTCCGCTTTGACGATTTTGCTGTTGGCTGTGCGGATCGTCTCGATCGGGAACGGAACATCGGCAATGGTCATGCCTCCGACGGTCACGGTAATTTTATCGTCTGCTGAAAATGCCGCCAGGCAGCAGCAAAACAGGGTCAGAATGGCGATGAAGAATTTGCTTTTCATAATTTCAACCTCCTTGATCATGTAAATTTTCTAAGAATTATTTGCCGGTATTCGGAATCTTGGGAATAACTACGGTTTCCTGTCCTTCCAGAAGTTTCCGGAAGGTGGACATGTCAACCATTCCGGCATCCAGACGGTTGAGTGCGGAAGAATCATTCGGTCTGCGCAGCGCCGGATAGAGCGAAGCAACGCGGGAGGCTGCGATCAAAGTCTGAGCCTGCTGCGGCGGGAGTTGAAGCACGAGCGTGCCGGACTGATCGGACGCAAACATGCCGCCGCCGATTTCCAGTACCCGGACCCGCGGGAACAAAACAGTCGTGACTTCTTTCGTATTGTTTTTTCCCGAATCCTGATTCTTCTGCTTGTCCTCAACCTGGAAAGTCGCAATGATCGCCACTTCATCTCCGGGCTTCAGCATGGAGGCGATAGAACGGCTGGGCAGTTGAATAGCCACCGCCCACTCGCCTTCACCGACCACATTGCCGATCCCCTGCGTTTGGAAATCCGAAAGGTAAATATAATCGCCTGCGGATTTATTGACCAGCAGCTTCTGTCCGTTCAGCATCGGAGCCTTGTTCCACATGATTGCCTGAGCAGGCAGAGCGGAACGCGGAACTTTCTTGGGTCGGTAGAATCCTTCCGCAAGGGTTTCTCCTGCCGGAATGTCTCGCTGTGCAGCCACGACATCGATCATGTCTTCCTTTTGCGCGATATTCGACGAGATGACCCGCCCTACCGCGAAAACGGCAGCCAATCCCAATACCACGGCCAGAATCAGAGGAATGGAATTTTTCACTTTTTTCTCTCCTTGTTTGGTTATATGCTCAATTGTATGCGCTAAAATCAAAAGGTCGCCAGGAACATGGAATATTCCGTCAGCTTGCCTTCTTCCACTTCGATTTCATCACTTTCCTGTCCACGGATCTTTTTCTCAGGTATCCGGAACATCATATTATATTTCCCTTCCTTCAGGTTTTTCACGGTGTAGGGGAAACGGACTTTCCGCCATACATCATTCGAACCTTTCAGTTTGATTTCCGCACCGTTTCGGGCAATATATTTGTCCAGTTCAGGATTTCCGGTTTTCACCTCGGTAATGGTGATCCCTCCCCGCAAGCCTCTCCCAGGCGTCATAATATTTATGTTGGTTACTTGTTTGGGCGGTTGTTGACTGGACCAAAACGCCTGAGCGGGAGGGGCTGCCGCAACAGAATTATGGGCGGCAGGCGCCGGTGATGCGGGTTGGGCAGGAGCAGCTGCTGCCGGCTCTTTGCCGGCAACCGAACTCTGCGCCGGGCTGACGGTTACCGGAGCTTTCCGGTCGGCAACTTGTTCGGTGGAAGCAGATTTTTTACGGAGAAGCATAAACAGAATGACCAGAATGATAATGACCGCAAGACAGGCAGCCGAAATCAGAATTGCGACTTTTTTCCCGGTTCTGCGTCTCTGCATGGTGGTTGACGGTATGGGAGTCCGGACACCTTCCGTTCCATAAGCGGTCTGAATCGCATCCCGGATGATTTTCTGCGCTTCGATCACCGTTTTCTGGTGCGCACGGCAGCGTGACAGCACTTCCAGCAGTTCAGCGGCATTCTGATAACGGTGCTCAGGCTTTTTCGCCATCATGGTCATGACGATTTTTCCGATTTCGGGTGGAACATCGGGATTGAAATCACAGGGATTCGGGACCGGTTCGGAGTATAGTTTCGAAAGAATGTCATAAACGCTGCTCCCCGGATACGGGATGCGGCCGGTCAGCATTTCGAACATGGTTGCACCAAGGCTGTAAATATCGGCCCGGATATCCACATGTTTTGCATCTTTGGCCTGTTCGGGCGAAAGATAAGCCGGAGTACCCATCATGACATTGGTCCGGGTCAGCTGAACATCCTCCTCCCCGGATTTGGCTATGCCCAGATCGGCCAGTTTCACCTCGCCGCGTCTGGTCAGCATGATGTTGTCCGGTTTGATATCCCGGTGAACGATCCCGTATTCGGAAGCCGCCGCCAGTGCGGAGGTTACTGCTTCCACAATCACCAGCGTCTGATCCACCGTCAACCGTCCGGAGGATTTCAACAGGCCGCGGACATCTCCGCCGTCCACATATTCCATTACAATATATGAAACCCCGTAAACCGGATCGGTTTCAACATCCATGACATTGACAATATTGGAATGCCGAATCTCGCAGGCGGTTTTTGCTTCGCGGATAAAGCGGGTGAAAAACTGGTTATTTGTCCTGGCCAGATCATCCGGCAGAACCTTGATCGCACGGAGAATATCCAGCTGCTCATGTTTGGCCAGAAATACTTCACCCATACCGCCTTTGCCAAGACGTTTGACGATCCGGTATTTTCCGAGTTGATCGCCGGCTTTAAGACTTTTGGATTTCTGCTCCGGGCTGTCATCCGGTTTCGTCGGCTGCGTCGGCTGAGAAGTGGACTGCGTCGGCTGCGAAGTGGGCTGCGAAGCAGAAGATGTCGGCTCTCCCATCGTTGCCATAGTCACTCCGGCGGATGAGTCATTTCCGGCAGTTTGGTCGTTAGAAACAACAGTGGCTTCCGTTATGGTCATTGCGGTTTGATTCAGGTTTTCCTGTTCAGCCGATTCCGCATCAATTTTATTCTTGTCTTCCATACGACTTATCCTAAAAAATATATTTAACAAATCTAACTCATACTATACGAGGATTTCCCTTCATTTCAAGTCATTTTCAATTTTTTTATCGATTTTTCTGTTTTTTTACATTTTTTTTTGATCTGGGCTTGTTTTTTCATTTGTGCGATATATATTAGCCAGCAAAAACAAGATAGCAAAGGAGTCAAATATGAAAAAATTACTGAAAACAGTTTTTGTCGCCGTTGTATTACTTCCGATTATTTCCGGGTGTGCAAATTATATTAAGGATTATGAAGCTTCAGAGGACCGGGTGATAAGAACTCCGATCGGTTCGAAACACGACATTGTTTTCAAACCGTCAGTTCCGGTGGACTCTGAATTTACCGCGGTTGCGATCACAGTCAACAAACAGAAAGTAAAAAAATACCAGGTTTTTATCAAGGGCAGAGTAGAAACTCCCTACAAATGGTGGCGGGAATTCTATGAATTTCCCTGCGGTCTCGTGCTGGTTCCGGTTTCGCTCTGTTCTCATATCATCAGCGTGTTCACTTTCGGGGTATATCCGTTCTCCTTCTCGACACATATTACGGATCTGGCATACAGCGGTCTGAATCCGGCCTTGAACTGGGAATCCGAATCCCGCAGCGTAAGAACTGCGGTCGAATCAAAGGAAAAACTGGTGGATGAACAGGAAGAGGACAAGGTCATTCCGATTGCCAATGCGGTCATCACCCTGAAGTCCGGAGAACGGAATTGGAAATTGCCTGGGGACAAATTCGGTGAAGCCAAGGTCAAGTTGATAAGTCTTAAAGCGGATGAATCGGTATTCACGGGAGACCGTGAATTGGTCTTCTCTATCGTCGGGGAAAAGGATATGTCCCGCAATCTGCTGCTCACACGCGAGTTTGCCAGTAAACTTCTGCGGGCCCGTGCCACCATCCAGCGTTATCAGTTCGGCGGTCCGTCCGGGAAGAAACTGGTCCAGGCCGTCAAACAGCTGGAAGGAATGAAATTCACCCGTCTGGCTTATCAGCTCGAAAAGCAGGAGTTGATGAAACACAAAAACAATACCCGGTTCATGAATGAGTTCAACAGCGTTTCGATGGAATAAGCAGACTGGGCCATGAGAAGAAATCGACATAGGGAACGCGGGGATGTCCTGCTGGAATATGTTTTGCTGATGGTATTTATTGTTGTGCCGGTGGTCTGCGCTTCCAAAATCATATATGATGCCGGAGGCGGCACTCAGGGAACCATGGCCTCAGTTGCCATCGGACTGGAAAAAGAAGATGATTACGGTATTGCCGGCAATCAAATCGTCAATATGATCCGGAGAACTTTTATGGGGTTGGCTTTGCCTATTCCTTGAAAAATTACCTTAACTAAAAAAGGAGAGAAAAATGAAAATCCGCAATCTCAAGAAAACCCGTTTCGGCCGTTTCGTCTGCCAGGTTCTGGGCAATGAAAAGGGCGCAGTCGCCATGGAATACGTGGTGCTTGCAGTTCTGATCGCCGCCGCCATCGTAGTGGCGGTGGCTGTCTTTGGCAAAACGATCGTCGGTATGTTCGATGTGGCCGGCAAAGGCGCATCTGCTCAGCATACGGAAGCGAAAAGCACGCTGGACAAAGTTCAGGAAGAGCAGAAATCCGGTGCGGAACAGGCCAGCCAGTATCACGATTCCATGCATAAATAAGTCGGTTTTTCAGAACCGGATGCCCGTTGGCTTGGATTGAGGCTGACGGGCAAATTCTTGCAACCGGGATCCCTGCCTGGAAAAATCGAATGATCCCTTGAACGGATTTTTGGATTTTTATGGGGGATAATGCTATATTGTATAACTGGCTGGCGCTGATTGCCGTGTCGCCATGGCTGTACCTGCTATGCCGGAGTGATTGGAAGAGCCGCCGTCTCCCGAACGGATTGACTTTGGGCGGACTGGCGGTTGTTTTGATTTTTCGTCTTGGATTCGGGGTTCCGTTTTTCCTGAACGGGCTGTGGGGGATGTTGATCTGCGGCGGTTTTCTGCTCCTGCCGGTACTGTTGCGTGCCGCAGGCGCCGGTGATTTGAAAATGATTTCCGCCTGCGGGGCAGTGGTCGGACTGACGGGATGTCTGGATTTTCTGATGGCCATGGCATTGTCCGGTCTGGTGCTGGTTATTGTCATGCTGATGATGAAAGCCGCGGACGGCGCCCGGCTCAAACACTATGCCAGAACCCTGTTTGACTGGCGATATGACCGCAAGGCGGGGAAAGCTGCACTGCCGCCGAAAGATTCGGAACGGACCAGGGTCCCTTTCGGAATTGCGATCGCGGCAGGTCTGTGGATCGTTCTGGGAATAAAATGTGTCGGAGGTTTGACTTGAAGAAAAACGGGGATAACGGCACCATGCTGATGGAAGCGGCGGTATGTATTCCGGTGGTTCTGGTCATGATCCTGGGAGCCATGCAGGTCGCCCACATCTGGTTTGCCCGCCAGGTGGTGCAGTATGCGGCTTATTCCTCCGTCAGGACTTTGCTCTCCACTCCCGACCAGGATTATGAAAAAGCTGTCAAGCCGGACGGTGTGGCATGGAAGGCAGCGGCCAATGTGTGTTCCTGGATCGCCTTGTCCCAGCCGGAGGGCAGTGAAGAATTCGAAGTTCCGGGCTGGGGAAAAGTCCCCGGTTCCGGCGGATTGGAAAAAAAACTTGAGCTGAAACTGGAAACGGCCGGCAGCAAATGGAACCCCCAGGTGACGGTTACCTTTGATTTTCCCCTGGTGATGCCGGTTGCCGGTCATATCATCGGCTGGGGGTTGAATCCCTGGGCGGAGGGCCGTGAATGGCAGAAACAGCATGCTGATGCCACCGGCGACAAACATTCCGGTGAAGCTATCAAGCATCCTTACATTCGTTTTACCGAAAGCGCATCGCTGGTCAAACCTTATATTCTACTGCCTTTTTCCGGAGGTTTGATGTGAAAAATCTGATGTCATATTTCTGGAAGAATGAGGACGGTGTGGCCCTGGCCTTCGGAATCACTTTTTTCCTGCTGGTCTTCCTGCTTGGCATGTCAGTCTATGCCGCCGGAGAAACGGTTCGCCAGCGGATGGAACTGCAGAATGCCGCGGATACAGCCGTATATTCCGCCGCGGTGGTCCAGGCCGATACCCTGAGCAGGGTCGCCTGCATCAACCAGGCCATGAGCTGGACCTATGTGATGATGAACCGCCGGATCATGGACTATATAACTGACAAGTGGCTGGAAAAAGTTGTCCGGAAGTGGGATGAAGATCTGCGTTCGGTCCGGGAACAATGGAACTGGCAGTCCACCTGCGGCACGCGGATCGAAGGGGTCGATTACCGGGTCGGCGTCAGCATGCATAAAATGATTCAGCTGAATTCCCAGCAAGTCAATATTGACGAAGTGAAAATGCAGCGTCAGATGGCTTCCGCACAAGGGAAAAGCTATCAGGCGCTGGCGGGCAAAATCGAAATGGACCGGAAAACTCTTGCCGCCATGCGGAAGGCAGAACAGTCTTTGCTGGACCGGATGCCGAAACGGATCGAGAACGTGGTCAAACAGTCGATCAAGGAAAATATGTCCGAGACCCCGAATGATACCGCAGCCGGCGGCGCCGGCATCTCCCATGTCCTGCTTCAGAACGATCCCGACACCTACACGGAAACCTTACGGAATACGGCAGAACATGAGAAGATTTTTCTGGTCTATGGCGGTTTTCAGCCGGATGTCAAGGAAATTTCCCGCCGCGGTGTGGATCGGTGGTGGATCCGTTCCGGTTCCGGCGAGGGACTGCGCCGCAAATACCAGCAAGGCGGTTCGCTGATGGCCAGCTGGAATTATAACGGGACCAAATGGGTTTATTCCGGAGAATCCTGCGACCCGTTCCCCAAATTCGGGTTCTCAACCGTACGCGGTTCCGAAGTGCAGGACAGTTATTTCGACTGCCGCGAGCCGGCGAAACCTTTCCGCCTGAAAAAAGATTTCTTCGGACAGAAAGGTTCTTTGGTGGTCGGGGTAAAACGGAAGCTCAACAATCCTTTTTCTTTCATGTTTTCCGGCGGAAATCCGGAAGGACTGTTCAGCGCTTTCACTGTTAAAGACAAACGCAGCATGTGGGCGGTTTCCGCTGCGCGTGCTTCCTATGCTCCGCCGGGCGGTTCCGGACAGAAAGGCGCTTATGAAACGACTTTCCTGAATGTGGCGGATCAAGAAACCTGGAACCTGTGTGAAGCAGACTGGGATGCTGTGTTCATTCCTGTCGCTATGGCCTATGATTCCGGCAAAGACCGCAAGTACCAGAAATCGGGCAATGGCCCGCTGAGTGAGATCTATTCCAAACTTTCTCCGGGCTCGATTTCCGCGCCGAAGGGAATGTCAGGCTCCTTCGATGTGAGCGGCGCCAGAAAGGCTCTGGTGCACTGATGAAAAAAAACTTCTCCGCGGCTCGAGGCTCCATCCTGATGGAAACGGTTCTGGTCATTCCCCTGTACCTGGTGATCCTGAGCGGGATCTTCTGGGTGGGCGATTTGGCCCTGCTGCGTTCGAAATCGACCTTTTTCGACCGTTTTTCCGCCTGGAGCAGCGGCAATCGCCATGATGAAAGTTCATCTTCCGATCTTCAGAATGTGTTGAAACAGCATTTTCTGAATGCCTCGAAAGTCGGCGACCAGCAGGTGGAGGAGATTCGTCTGAAATCCAAATCCTCGGGTCAGGCATGGTCTTCCATTGCCGGTGCTTCGGCTACGGTATCGATCGAACCGCCAGTCTGGACTCAAGGCTGGCGCAAAGTCGGTCTGATCATGATGGAAAAAGAAGCCGCCGAACTGAAAAAAACTTCTTTCCAATCCCGGGAAATCGATTCCGGCTGGATGCATCAGGTCATCATGAGGACTTCCGATAAATACCGGGATGAAGTCAAACCGAAAGATCTGGCGGAGAAAATGGAATGGCTGACCAGGGTTTACGATTCGCCATGGCCGGATTCCTGGACGAAAGAAAACAATCCGTCCGTTTCCGGCGGTTCTCCGTGCATGAAATATGAACGGCACAATAAATACGTCGATTGGAGCGAGTGATTATGAAACGGGTTATGCCATATCTGATCTTTCCGCTTCTGATGTTCGGATTCCATTCCTTTGGAACGGAATTCGTTCTCCCGGTCGAACGGCGGATCGAAAATACCGATTCATCCGGCAAGACCTGGCAGGAAATCGGCAGCATGGAGGTTTCGCTCATGCCCTCCCGTCAGATGTGGGAATTGGCTTTGCGCCGGAACGGCTGGTATTTCGTCCGGAATATCCCGCTGGACCCGGTTTCGTATAAGCAGCTCGATGTATGGAACAAGGACAGCCGGACACTGATCCTTTGTCTGTGGAGTATTGCTCCGGGACGCACCGGTTATATGTGGGGAATTTCAAAACGGAAACCATAAATACAGGGAAAACGCAAACATGAAAACAAAACAATTATTTGCTGTGCTGTGTCTGCCGCTGCTGCTGCATGCGGCTCCCGCAGCGGAAAAGGAAAAAGTTATGCTTCTGGAATCCGGAGGGGAGGCGCTGGTAGTCCGTTCCGCGGCAATCAGCAATCCGAAAGTTGCCATGTCCCGCTGGCTGAAACCTGCCGCCGCAGCGGAATTTGAAAAACTGACCCAAAAAACTTTCGAGGGAAAACGGTCATACGAGCTTTCCGATTTTTTCAACACCTCGCTGATCCTGGCCGGCGCCCAGCAGGAAAACCGCGGCATCACGGCTTTCTACAGTCCCTGGCAGGATGCGATCCTGCTCGTGCTGACCGAAGGCAAGGGTGCTGATCGGAGAGGTCTTGAATTCCTGTTCCTGACCGGCGAAACTTTCCGCGGTGAAAAATTTCAGGATTCGCTGGAAGTGGTCACCCCGAAAGCCGCTCCCCTGTCGGTGAACCTGTGGCGGGTTCAGTCCGTCACCATGGCGCGTTTTAATGCCCTTTTCCCGCTGGCCGGTTCGCCCAGTCTGGACGCTCTTAAGAAAAATGTGGATCAGGATACTGAATTCCAGAACATCCGGCTGCGCGCAGTCGCTCGCGTCATGCTTGCTCAGAAACTGATGACCGATTCACATCGGCTCGGACTGGCAAATTGTCTGATCGCTCTCCGCGCTTTGCAGACTGGCACCCCCCAGGTGCTGAGGAAAGTCTTCGGTGTGCAGGATCCGATCGGAATGGTCGCGGCCCTGGAAAAAGTCCCTGCCGGAATACGGAAAAACATCGAACCCGTTTATTCGCTGGTTTCGAAGGACCGCAGCCAGTTCGGTTTCCTGAACCCGGGCGCTCCGCGTTTCGTGTTCCTGGTCAGTGTGGATGCGGACAGCAAATTCACGCTGGAATGGTTCGACTTGAACGAAGCCTCGGTCCTGTATAAGGCTTGGGAGGATGCAAAATGAATAAAAAGATCCTGATCGTTCTTGCCGTATTGTCTGCTCTTTTGGCTTTCGCAGTTCCGCTGCGGGCGCAGGAGTCCTCGTCACCGTATGATAAAGTTTTGGAAGTCTCGAAAACCGGCAACTCCGTTGTGGATGCCATTTTGGATGCCGGCAAAGAGGTCAACAAAATCGATTCGACCAAACTGGCCGACTATCTGAAATCACTTTCCGCCTGGAAGAAATT
This sequence comes from Lentisphaerota bacterium, assembly GCA_015061565.1. Taxonomy (GTDB): domain Bacteria; phylum Verrucomicrobiota; class Lentisphaeria; order Victivallales; family UBA1829; genus SIG94. The sequence continues at coordinate 4,942 of SUWI01000090.1, read as the reverse complement.
GTCGGAAAAAGCGCAGAATTACATTTCCAACAATATTGGCAAACTCGGGCCGCTGGTGAAAAAACTGGGCTGGATCATGAATGCCATTGATCTGGCGCCTTCCGTTTACAAGACCGTTACCTCCTTTAAAAACCGGGACAAGAAATCATTCAAGGATGCTTTCCGTGACGTGACGTTGAAAACCGGCAGCATTGTGACCGGACTTGCCATCGGCGCCGGCGTGTCGGCCGCAATTCCGGTTGTCGTGGCTGCAACTGCCGCAACGGGCGGCGGTGCGCTGGTGGTCGCTGCTGTCGGCGTGGTCGTAAGCGTCGGCGGGGGAATGCTGGTCGATCATCTTGCCAAGACTTATTTGTCTAAGACCATCGAAAATTTCGCAGGCAAACTCTATGACAACCTGATCAAGAACGATACCCTTTCCATCCTGAATTCTTCCGGGTCCGGCTCCGGCGGTGGAGGTAAAGGCGGCGGCGACGGCCCTGTCAAGCTTGATGCGTTGAAATGGTAAATAATCCGATTCATCTCTGGGAATTATGGAATCATGATGAAATATGTTCTTCTTTGTGTGCTGATCGCAGCTGCCATTGTTTTGGCGGTTGTAGTGTTCAGCCGCGCAGTCGGGGGCGGGTTCATTACCGCCTCACGCGGGGCAACGGCAAATCATTCTGAAGCACAGAAAATGCATCAACAGCAGCAGAGCGACCGGAATGCCGATTCGGAAAAAGCCTCCGCGTATGCAGAATCTCTTTCCAAATAACGGAATGAGACGCGGCAAAAATCCCGATTGAGCCTTTCGGATGGATGGCCGAAAAGAAAAAATCGGGAATTTCGATTCATCAACGGTTCATGCGGAACGGGGAAGAAGTGCTGTTTTTGAAGCTGAAAATGGTGCCGAAGAAGGGGGTTGTCACCAAGTCAGAATTACGCTCAAAAATCAGCTTTTTCTTCCCTAACTTCTTTTCGCATAGCACGTTATTGTACTCCTTCCGTAGGCTGGCGTTTTTTCGCCGTTGGGGGAAAAATGGGGATTTTTCGACCTTTTATGGGGAAGAAATGGGGAAGTTTTTTGGATGCCAATGAACCATCTCACGGACCAGGAGTTTAACCGTCCTCCCTGTTAATCCGGAGACATAGCAATATACCACGCACTCATCTGCTTTTCAAGCTGATATTGATTTTCAAATCAAGGTTTTTGCGGTATCTTTATAATTCAGAAACTTTATGCCGTCGATTTCCGGAGTCAGATCGCCGGAATAAATGACATACCCGTTCCCGAACTTGGGCGAAAGTTTTCGCAATTTGAGCAGATTCTTGCAGAAGTCTTTGTTCCAGGTGCTGCCGCCCTTGATTTCGATGGGCACCAGCCGGTCGTGGCTCGCACGGAAGATCAGATCGGCTTCCAATCCCTGAGAATCCCGCAGGAAGTAGAGTTCAGGCATTTCACCGCTGTTCAGACGCTGCTTCAGCGCTTCCGTGACCACCATGTTTTCAAACAGTCCGCCGAAAAGCGGATCCCGGGCAACTTGTTCCGGTGATGAAATTCCCAGCAGCCATGCGGCCAGCCCCGGTTCGGAAAAGTAAAGTTTCTGACTTTTCACCATCCGTTTGCCGAAGTTCTCATAATAGCACGGCAGCCGGAAGATGATGAAACTCGCCTCCAGAACCGAAAGCCACTGGGAGATCGTCTGCGCCGAAACTCCGACATCGCTGCTCAGCGAGGCCAAATTGATCAGCTGACCGACTCGTCCCGCCAGCAGCTTCACAAATGTTTCGAAGGAATGAAGGTCCTTGACATTGAGCAGGAGACGCAAATCTTTTTCGACATAGGTCGCGAAATAGTCCCGGTAAAGGTTTTTGGCATCGATCTCCGTATCGTAAAGGCGCGGCATGAATCCCTGATACAGATATTGATCCCGTTCCAGGTTATATCCGGCGGAAGTCAATTCTTCGATGGAAAGCGGCAGCAATCGCAGAATCCCGGTGCGCCCGGCCAACGACTGCGAGACACTTTGTCCGAGCAGCGGCTGATGGCTGCCGGTGAGGATGTATTGTCCCGCACTTTTGTTTTCATCCACAATCGTCTGGATATAACTCAGCAATTCAGGGACCCGCTGGATCTCGTCGAAGATCACCGGACCGTGGAATTCACGCAAAAATCCCTTCGGATCGGCGAGTGCAGCTTCGCGCAGGTCAAAATTTTCCAGGCTGACGTATTTATGCTTTTTGAACACTGCCTGTGCGAGCGTGGTTTTCCCCGATTGCCGCGGACCGGTGATGGTCACCACCGGATACATCTTAGCCAGCAGCCGAAGCTGTTTTTCTATTTTTCGCCGGATCATAAGTTCTCCTGATTCATTGCAGTAACGGTAATATATCCTAATCCATACAGATTTCAAGTCCAACTTACGATTTGTTGAAAAATATACCCTTAAAAAGCAGCATTGATGGTAAGGTCACTTCATATCCGGAATCTCGTCTGCCGTATGAAATTCATCAAAAAATCTCACAATGTCAAGTTGATTCCTTCGGGGGAATATCCTTTGATATTGATCTTTTCTGCAAACTCATACCCCATTATTTTATGAATAAATATCTCAGACAGTCAAAATTAGCCTCAAAATCGATAGGACCCGACTCAATATGACAGAAAACCGACAGCATATACCTCTCGTCACAAAAGCTCTGGACATCACAAAAAAATACCTGTTTCGCTATGGTTCTTGTTCTATCCATATATACCGTTTCCCCTGTATCCCTGACTTTATCTGTTTCCTGGATTCTATGCGGATTACGTTTTTACGGAAGGGGATTTTATCGTCTTATCTCTGGTTGAATAATGCGGCACTCCAATCCTTTTTCCTGTTGATTTGGGAACGCAGCAGTTTTTACGGCCAGTTTGAATCAGAAGGACAGACAATCATAAATCGGCTCTGGAAACGTCATTCTCCGCAAGACTATTATGGACTGGAAACGATCCGGATCACGCAGGATAATCAATGGACTATAGGCGACTGGTTTTGCCGTTATCTTCTGGCACTCGGAGCACAACCAGACGGATCACCTGTTCCTCTGAAATGGCATCAGAAGTCTTACAGCACCTCGCAGATATAAAAAAATCTCCGGTCAGTCCGATGATGAACCTCGCGGAGATATTGTTATTTTCAGCGGCTTTCAAATTCGCAGCCACATTCACGACAGATGTAACCATCATCCCACTCGATCACATCATCACTGCCGCAATAAGGACATCTTGTTTCCATCTTTCAAATCCTCCATGTATAACCGCAGTCCGGGCATTTCCAGTTGCGGATTACGTTTTCATCCACGAGCTTGCCTACAGTGTTACCGGCTACGGCACCTCCAGCGGCACCCACAAGGATGCCCAGCAAAGTTCCGATCCCTGGAAATATCAGACTGCCGACAACAGCTCCGGTATGGGCTCCGGCACTGGCAGCAACGTATCCCCCAGCACCAGTCCCTATGAGCGTTGCAGGACCTCGAACCGTATTGGCGATAAATGCTTTACCTCCGCACAATGGACAGTTCATAATCCCACCTCACCATGAAGCCGATACGAAAAACACTGCATCGTCTGTTTTTTCGCTTGAATCGGTAGCTTTGGCCAGCTCGTCCACTTCATCCAGGAAGCAGTTCAGGTCATCTTCACTGATGTCCGGTTTCAGACTGCAATACAGCTTTTCCTTGCAGACTTCCCTGAAATCGGTCATTTTTCGATGCACCAGAACCTCAACGCAAGCCTGATGAAGACGATCCATCAGAGACACACTGATTTCCTGTTCTTCCGCATTCCCAAGACTTTCCGGCAATTCGATTTCCAGCCAATGAAGAAGCCAGTGTGTTTTGCGACCGTGATAAATGTCTTCGATCACATAGGCCAATCGCTCAAGTCTGACCGGAATCTTTTTGCCTCGACTGAAGAGGCTGACCGATCCCGTTATCCCGCGCGATATGTACATCGCGCCGATAAAGATTTTCTTGCTTAAATAGATGTCAAGTCCCATAATTTTTTCCTTTCTTTTCATGGGGTTGTTGTTAAAAAAGACCGGAGGAAAGGCTTGCACTCCTTTAACCTCCGGGATGACTTCGGAATGACGATATGGGTGCATCACGTCCATACCGGCGCCTCCAACTATCTTGTTCGCATGGTTTCTTGCTGTTGGAGCTACTGCCATGCCAGTAGGTGGCGGTGCGGGAGTCAGGCACTCATTTCCACAGTTCAGGTCTGTGTCCGTCAAGCCCGAATGCGCGATTCAAGGCAAGATACGTGTGGTCAACTCTCTGCGGAGTATATTTCTTCACGGTTTCAGTGATCGCGTTCATCAGGCTCCAGTGTGTCGGTTCCGTGAAGTCTTCGTGTGTGGGTGTCTTGAATTCCTTGAAAACAGGCAGTATATCGCTCGAATTGATAACACCCATTTCTGCTGCACGAACAATGCAGGCTCGGGCATCGTCATCGTTCTTGAAATACTGCACCTTCATTTCTTCGCAGACGGTCTCGGTAATCAGAAACTCGTTCTCCAAAGATTCGACAGCACGCGAAATCAGTTCAGTTAATTCAAACTGGCTCGTATGACGGCGCTTAATGACCATAGTGCCGCCAAAAGCCAGGTTCGAACAGACCATGACGCTGATCCCTGCTGTAATACCGGCACTGAAACTCTTGTCATGGGAGTTCCTGATGCCGATAGAGCGGATCCAGTCCGAACTTGAAGATTTGTTGATCTCCATGACGCCGAAAAGTTTCTGCCCATCATGCGCCAGACCGTATTTCTCATTCATGATCTGCCAGTCGTGGGCTTTGACGACCTCGGTCACAGCATCAATGACGTCGATATGGGGCACCGGCTTCCAACTGTCCGTTCCCACGGGCGTTTCGACCAGTGCCACGGTATTGCGGTCCACGAACTGACCGCCTCCACTC
>SUWI01000089.1 GCA_015061565.1 Lentisphaerota bacterium | reverse complement strand
ATAAAAAAAGCGGAACCGTATCTGAAAAAAACTCCGGAACAGCTGGCCTCGCTGGTCCCCGCCGAATCGCCCGGTCCGGTCCTGAATGAAGTCAATTCTTATATCGCCGGTCAGATTCAGCGCTGTCCGTTCTGCGGTGCTTTCGGAACCTGGTTCAAATATGATCCGGTCAATGATCCGGACCGGATCTATTGCGCACATACGGGAAAAGATTTGATGTCCTTCCCCGTCCATGGAGAAGACACGCTGGTGAATTATGCCGGAAAAGAGTATCGGCGTAAATATCATTTGACCTCGAAAATCAAATCCAGACATGTCTGTGGGAAACTGAAAGCCTATCCGGAAAATTATCTGGCGCATGAAAGGATCAACGCGTTGTGCGGCGGCACCTGGCGCGGCGGCATTGTCAGCGATCTGGCGAAAGCCTATTACGCCACCGGCGAGGAAAAGTATGCGGTCCGCGCCATTGCCATTCTGGAAGCGTTCGCGAAAGTCCTGCCCGGCTATCCGTGGCGCGGCCATTTCAACCTCAAAGCGCAGCCCCTTTCGGAATTTCGGGAAAAGATCGGAAAACACGAAGCAGGGTACCACGGCTGGAACGGTCCGGCCAGGCTGGGAGCCGCATTGCCTATGTTCCGGACTCCGACCGAAGCAGTTTATTTCAACAATCTTGCCCGCGCCTATATGATGCTGGAACCTTCTAAATCCTGGAACGGACGGAAAGAATATATTCTGAAAAATCTGTTTTATGAAGGCAGTCTGCTGTTCCGGGCCTACGGGGCGAAACAATGCATGTACAATGCAATCAGCATGTATGTCCCCGCTCTCAACAGCCTCGGAATTGTCTTGAAGGACCGTTATCTCTACGGCGGATTCCTCAGGATCATGGAAGATTTCCTTAACAACGAAAATTTCCATGACGGGATCAGCACCGAAGGCAGCGTGTCCTATGCCAACATGGTAAGCGGGATCTGGAGCCTTTTCCGGAGCTCCGGACTGGCTTCCGATTCGGAATATCTGAAGAAAAACCCGTTCCTCCGGTATGCAGGAAAAACCAGTCAGCGCACCCGTCTGCTCCGCGGCGGAAATGCCCCGTATGGTGATCATCATCCGCAGCAATACTGGATCACCAGCCCTGCTCCCGCCGAAAAGATCCCCGGCGATGAATTCGGCGGATTCGGAATTTCCATCCTCCGTGCCGGTTCGCCCGACAAGCGCATGGAACTCTTCTTCCATCACGACCGCGTCACCGGACACGGTCATGACGATATGCTGAGCATTCAGCTGTTCTACCGCGGCATCCCCATGCTGGAACATTTCGGTGACACCCGGTCGACAGTCGATCTGACGGACAAGGTCAAACATGCGGACCGGTTCGGAAAACTCCAATACCCTGCGCCGATCGTCACCAGCGACCCGCGTCCGCGCGGATTCAATGTTCAGGACATGACCAACTCCCTCACCAAAAACATGGTGATCGTGGATGAATACTGGGCGGAAAACGCCTGGTACGTCGCCCGGCGCGGCGGTCAGGGACAGAACCGGCAGGCACCTTACGGCAATCTCATCGCCCGGACCGGACGGGTCCCGGAAATGACCTTGCAGTACGTCGATGCGGAAGCCGAAGACATGAACGCAAAATCCTATCAGGGGCTGGGCCTTTACCGGCGGGCACTGGCGGTTGTCACCCGTCCGGACGGCACCCCGTATGCAGTGGATTTTTATGCGGTATCCGGCGGACACCGCCATCTGCTGCTGTTCCACTCCCGCGGCAAGGAAGTCGAAAGCACGCTGACACGGAAAACCCCTTACAAGCATCTGGATGAGATCCCCGATGATGATACTGCTGCGGTTTTCAAAATGAAAGCCGCGGACATCTTTCAGCCCGGAAAGGTGCTGAACAACGTCGATCTGGGCGGTCCGGTCAGAAACAGCTGGAAACACAGCTGGCTTTTCGATTATTCCGCCTGGGCATCCAAAACCATGCCGCCGGCCAAAGAAATGCTGGTTGCTCCCCACTATTTCACGATCCATGGTCTGCTCAACGGCAAGAACGCCAAAGCCATCCGGGCGGAAGGGCATTATCCGGTCACCATCAAAGAACGGTTCGACGGCAAGATTTACAGTTTCCGGTTCCAATTCGAAAATGCGGTGAAATATGCCGGACTCCGGGCTCAAAGCCGGCAATTCATCACCGACTGCTATATCCAATGCTATTCCGCCCGTTCCGAACAGGAAACTGCTTTGATTTCCAAGGTCGAAAAAATTCCCTGCGATAATACCGGAAATCGATTCAAAAGCGCCGTGCGGATCGCTTTCGCCGACAGTTCGTGCGATATCGTGATCTGGCAGCCTCATTCCGAACTGACAACATGGAAAGGTAAACTCTTTTCTACGGATGCACGCTGTGCGCTGATTCATATCGATCCGAAAGGAAAAGTCCGTTATGCCGCCATGTCCGGAGGAACCGTTCTCAACTGGCGGAACCGGACGCTGATCGGGGATGGGAAAGGCACACTTTCAGGCCGTCTGGAACAGATCCGCGGCGACATTTCCGGTGAACCGGAAGTTTCTGCTCTGGTGTTGTCCGATGCGGAAAACTGGCCGGAAGGGACGGCATTGAAAGGACAGACCGTCATTGCCGGGTATAACAACGGCTGGCGCAAAGAGGCTTACACCGTGGACCGGATCGAAAAAAAGGATGGCAAAACGATCGTTTACCTGGAAAATGCGCCGTTCTTCATCGACTTGCGCGGTGAAGTCGCCGAAGTTCCCAGGGGATCGCGCCGGGCCAATCAGTTCAACGGGACCAGAACCACCAAAGGCGACACCGACACGAGGTATCTCACCGGTTCGAAAATCCAGTTCCCCGAACTGAAGAAAACCTATACCGTCAAATCGCTCCAATCCCAGTATGGGATCAACACTTACTGGTGGACCCTCGCGGAAAGCGTGGACACGGTCAGGGAAGGAATCAAACCCGGTATGCAATTCCATGTGATCCCCGACTGGAAAAACGCTATTGTCGAACTCATGACAGCCGTGGAAAAGGATATAGCTGCCGGAACGGACTGATGACGGCAGAATGGAAGCCTTGCAGGACCATCAGGCAGCCCCGGACATGAAAGCATTCATGGGAAAAGCCGGTGGTCTGCGCACTGGCAAATCACTGTAAATCCTGTCTCCAGGGTGAGTATTCCATAAGACCTATAAGACCTATATGCCCTATAAGGCTTATCAGCCTCATTTTCCCGCTGACGAAATCTTCCGACAGCCGAAGCTGTATCTTACCAGCCGTAGATCTTGCTGTCGAGATACTGTTTGAGCTGACTGACGCTGACCCGTTCCTGCGCCATGGTGTCGCGGTCGCGGACCGTCACGGCGTTGTCGTTGTCGGATTCGAAATCGTAGGTCAGGCAGAACGGAGTTCCGATCTCGTCCTGACGGCGGTAACGCTTGCCGATGTTGCCGGTCACATCCAGTTCGGTGCGGAAGAAGCGGCAGACGTCTTTCTGGAGTTTTTCGGCATTTTCGTTGAGTTTCTTGGAAAGCGGCATGACTGCGACCTGGACCGGAGCGATGCGCGGCGCGATATGCAGCACGATGCGGATATCGTCTTCCATGCCTTCCTTCTTGGTCGGAGCCTTGTCTTCATCGTAGGCATGGCTGAGCACGGCCAGGAACGTGCGGTCGAGCCCGACGGAAGTTTCCACACAGGTCGGGAGATATTTGGTGTTGTCGGTCATGTCCAGATATTCCAGATTCTGCTGGGAGAATTCCTGATGGCGTGAAAGATCCCAGGTGCCGCGGTGGTGGATGCCTTCGAGTTCGCCCCAGCCGAACGGGAATTTGAATTCGATGTCGACCGCGGCCTTGGCGTAATGCGCCAGCTTGTCGTGGTCGTGATACTGGAGTTCGTCCTCCTTGAAACCGAGTTTTTCGGTGTAGTATTTCATGCGTTCGGCGCGCCAGTATTTGAACCATTCCATCGACTGCTCGTCATTGCAGAAGAATTCCATTTCCATCTGGGTGAATTCACGGGAACGGAAAGTGAAGTTGCGGGGCGTGATCTCGTTACGGAAGGATTTGCCGATCTGGGCGATGCCGAACGGGAGCTGTTTGCGCGTGGCGATGCGGACCAGGTGGAAATCGGTGAAGATCGGCTGGCAGGTTTCGGCACGCAGATAAGCCACATGTTCCTCATCGAACACCGGTCCGACGTAGGTTTTCATCATCAGGTTGAATTCGCGCGGCGGCGTGAGGTTCTTGGAACCGCAGTTGGAACAGGTGGTGGGGTCTTCCATCTGGTCGACGCGGAACCGGGTCTTGCAGTCCTTGCAGTCGCACATGATGTCGCCGAAGCGGTCGATATGTCCGGAGGCTTTCCAGACTTTCGGGTGACAGATGATCGTGGAATCCAGTCCGACCACGTTGTCGCGGGTCTCGACCATTTCATTCCACCAGAGCTGTTCGATCGCTTTCTTCATGGCGACGCCGTAGGGTCCGTAATCCCAGAACCCGTTGAACCCGCCGTAAATTTCGGAACTCTGGAACACAAAACCGCGCCGTTTGCACAGCGTGACGATCTTATCCATCAGTTCGTTTTCCGTGTTGACGATAGCCATAACATTTCTCCTTGATATTACACTATTTTGAGTTTATTCATGCAAAATGATAATATAGCGCGCATTTGCGAATTTTCAAGGCGGAAAAACTTATTGTGCCGAGGGGATCACGCGCAAGGCATCCGGCACGGGGTCTTCGGAGATCAGGATCATATATCCCCCGCCGCCGGCGCCGGTCAATTTGCAGCCGCAGACTTTTCCGGCAAAAGCGGCGCACAGTTCCTTCAATTCATCGGTCTGCATGGCGGGAAACATTTCCAGCTGGGCATCAAGGCAATCGCCGGTCGCCCTGCCCCATGCCTTGACATCCCGGTTTTTGATCGCCTGCCAGGCGCGTTCGGCGGAATCCGCCAGTTTCCCCACTCCGGATTCGGTGATGCATCTGCCGGCATAGACATCATATGACGGCAACCGGGGAGTCATCGGGATCAGGAACAGATGGTCGTAAACGAATTTCAGCGTCTCGTCGGTGGTGTCCGATTCGATGCTTTCCGGCCAGTAATTGTCATTGAAATTGAGTTTGTTCAGACCGGGCAGCAGCAGTCCGAGCTGATCCTGGGCACCGCTGATGTACTGGGTCCCGGGCGGATTTTCACAGCAGAACAGCGTCCGTGCCAGCTGTTCGCGGTTACCCAGCGGCATCTGGCCCTGCCAGAGTTCGAGCGCTTTCCGGCGCGAACTGGTGGCCATGCCGGAACGGTCGTTGAATTCGACCGTGGGTTCGATCTGAAGTGTGATGACCGCGCCGGGCAGAATTTTGTTGACGAACCACTGATCCATCCAGCCGCCGCAGATCTCCACGCGGTAGGGGAAACGGCATTCCTGACGGATCGAGGTGGTCGAACGTACCGGCAATCCCTCGGCCGGCTTGCGGGTGCTGACGATCAGCTGGATGCCGTGTTTTTCGCAGAACTGTTTTTTGGCCGGAGTGAAGCCGTCGGAATTGACGAAAAAGATATCCGGTTTGAGTGCGATGACCTCCTTTTCGAAGTCCATGATCCCGCTGCCGGAATTGATCCACGCATCCTTGACATAGCGGATGGATTTGACCATATAGAGCCGTTCGGCATCGGAATTGACCGGCTTGCGGTTCTTCAGTTCCCAAATGGTTTTGCCGGAACCGAGCCCGACGTAAAGATCACCGTAGGATGCAGCTTCTTCGAAAAAAGCCACATGCCCGGAATGAAGCATGTCATAACAGCCGGAAACAAAAACTTTTTTTGCCATGAAACACCTGCCTGCTTCAGTATTTTCCCGGGAGATCCGGACCGGCGTCCTGAGTTCTCCACCAGTTGAGGGTGACGGACAGCGACTCCTTCAGCGAATGCGCCGGTTTCCACTGGAGATCCTCATATGCTCTCCGGCTGGAAGCGACCAGCACGGGAACGTCGACCGGGCGGAATTTGGCGGGGTCGATCTCCACGTTGACGGGGACCAGACTCATCGACAGCAGCAGATCCAGCATTTCCCGAATCGAATGAGCCTGTCCGGAAGAAAGGTTATATACCGTGTGCGGCAGGCTGGACGCTTCGGCTATCCGGGTGTAGGCAGCGACCACATCTTCCACGAACAGAAAATCGCGCCGTGCATCCAGGCAGCCGACTTTCAGCACCGGCGGCTGTTCCCCGCGTTCGATCCGGACGATCTGCGAACAGAAATCGGGAATCACAAAACCTTCTTTCTGGCCCGGTCCGAAATGGTTGCTGGGCCGCAGATGAACGATATCCAGACGGTCCCGGACCGCCAGCAGTTCCAAAATCTGACCCGAGGCGAATTTGGATACGGCATAGGGATTGCGCGGATCGCAATTCATTTCTTCATCGAAAGGATGTTCTTCCGAACACCGAGTGCCGTATTCTTCACCGGAGCCGACATAAATCAGCCGGGCTTCCGGAATGATCTCCTTCATGGCGGTCAGCACATTCAGCGTGCCGAGCACATTCACCCGGACCGTCAGATCCGGTTTTCTCCAGGACAACGCCACCGAACTGACGGCCGCCAGGAGAAACACCCGGTCCGGCCTGACCTGCCGGAATAAAGACCGGACCGTCTCAAGGTTTTCGATGTCGATGGGTAAAAATCCTGGATTCTTCGCCGCAACGGCCGGCAGATCGGCGACATGGACTTCATGTCCCCGCTTCTTCAAGGCCTCCATCAGATGCACTCCGACGAAACCGCCGCCGATCAGCAAAATTTTCATAGCGCCAGTGCCTTTTATTCCATGCCTCAAACCCGTTTCAGATCCGCATCGACCATCATGCAGATCAGTTCTTCCAGGGAAGTTTCCGCTTTCCAGCCGAGTTTCTTATAGGCCTTGGAGGGATCGCCCCGCAGCAGTTCGACCTCGGCCGGACGGTAGAATTTCGGGTCGATGACCACGTAATCCTCATAATTCAGACCGACATGTCCGAAAGCGATTTTGCACATGTCGCGCACGGTGGTCGTTCTTCCGGTGGCGATCACATAAGTGTCCGGTTCGGGCTGCTGGAGCATCAGATGCATCGCCTTGACGTAATCGCCGGCAAATCCCCAGTCCCTTTTCACATCGATATTGCCCAGGTGAAGATCTTTCTGTTTGCCTTTTTTGATCCGGGCGACGGCATCGGTCACTTTCCGGGTCACGAATTCGATCCCTCGCAGCGGCGATTCATGGTTGAAAAGAATTCCGCAGCAGCCGAAAATATTGAAACTTTCACGGTAATTGATGGTCGTCCAGTGCGCAAAAAGCTTCGCAACGCCATAGGGACTGCGGGGATGGAACGGAGTCGTTTCGGACTGCACCGGAAATTCTTTCATGCCGCCGAACATTTCCGAGGTGGAAGCCTGATAGAATTTCGCTTCCGGACGGACCTGGCGGACCGCTTCCAGGATATTCATGGCGCCGAGCCCCGTCGCCTGCGCCGTTAGCAGCGGCTGCGCCCAGCTGGTCGCCACAAAGCTCTGCGCGCCCAGATTATAGACTTCATCCGGCTTGCAGTTCAGGACGATCCGGAGCAAAGCGGACGCATCGGTCAGGTCACCCTCCTCCAGTGTGATTTTATCCAGTATGTTCAGATATTCCAGCCTCCAGGTCGTCGGCGAACTGCGGCGTGCCAATATCCCGTGGACCTCATAGCCCAAAGACAACAGATGCTGAGCCAGATAGGCGCCATCCTGACCGGTGATCCCGCTTATGAGTGCAGTTTTGCTCATCTCCAGTTAATCCTCCGTAGCATTTTATTGATAAAACAAATGTTTTCCGATATTCTTACAAACGCGTTCACCGGAATTTTTCATTCCCTGGCGGCGATATAAGGCAGATTGCGGAATTCCTCGTTGGAATCCAGGCCGTAACCGACCACATACCGGTCGGAAATGTCAAACCCGGTCCAGTCCGGCGACATGAAAAGTTTGCCGTCGATATTCTTGTTCAGGAGGACGCAGGTCCGCACGCTCAAAGCGCCGCGCTGTTCCATATTTTCCTTGACGGCTTTCAGGGTCAGGCCGGTATCGAGTATATCATCGACGATCAGGACATGGCGTTCCTTCACCGGATTTTTCAGGTCGCATCGGATCGCCAGCTCGCCGGAGGAGCGGTCGTTATGGTAGCTGGAACAGATGAACGTATCCCAGCGGAGCGGCTGCCTGATCGCACGCACCAGATCAGCACCGAAAAGCAGTGCGCCATTCATCAGGATGACCACGGTCAGAGGTTTGCCCTCATAAAAACGGGTGATATCATCTCCGAGTTCATTCACCCGACGGGCAATCTGTTCTTCGGTGACCAGAACTTCCATAAACGAATTCACTCTCCGTCCAAAGTATCAAAAAATTCTTTCACAGGAAAGATTTTCCGGCAGGCTTCCACCTTGCAGCCTACCATATAAAGGCCGTTTTCAACATCCCCGCGCCAGGTCGCGATCAGCGCCTGCGCGATGCAGAACAATGATTTTGCCGGATTACAGGAACGCAGGCAGCGGTACGGACATTTGAACGGCTGCCGGTTGCCGCTCAGGACCCGCTGCACCAATGGCGTTTTCAGCACGCGAACCGGCAGACCGACCGGACTCTTGATCACCACAATATCTTCAGATTTGGCATCGATGAACACCTGCTTGCTGCGGTCGTCGATCCAGGCTTCCTCGGTGGTGATGAAATAAGTCCCGATCTGGACGCCGTCAAATCCCATTTTCAGGAAATTTTCGATATCCTCGCGGCAGCAGACTTCTCCCGCGGCCAGCACCGGCAGACCTTCCAGACCATATCTCGCGATCACATCCTTGATCTCTTTCAGGAGCATATCCAGCGAGCAGGTCTCCGGGTGCTCGATCATTTCCATCGTAAAACCGAGGTGTCCGCCGCAGCGGGGGCCTTCGATGATGACGGCATCGGGCTTGCGGTTGTATTTGCGCAGCCAGGTCTTGACCACGACTTCGAACGCACGCCCGCTGGAAATCACCGGGATGAGGGCAATATCGGCATCGCCGACATATTCCGGAAGAGGAAGCGGCAGACCCGCGCCGGAAATGATGTAATCCGCTCCGGCCGACACGGCCGTCCGCACCAGCTCTTCATAATTGGACAGCGCCACCATCACGTTGACTCCGAGGTTCTTTTTCCCGCCGCAGAGTTCACGCGCTTTTTTCAATTCCAGCGCCAGGTTGGTGTTGCATTCATCGACAAAATCCGTTTTCCCGCGTTCGAGGTCACCGATCCCGACGCTGGCGATCGTCCCGAAGCCGCCGCAGTTCACGACCGCGGAAGCCAGTCCGGACATGCCGATCCGGCAGCCCATTCCAGCCTGGATCACCGGATATTTCGCCTCCAGACCGCGTATTTTCAATGATGGAAGTTTCATATTTTCCCTGTTATCTGTTACCGGCCAGGCCCGGGAACATTCCCGGCAGCCATCCGGTCAATGGTGCTAAATATAACATCATGATGCACATTATTCAAGCAGCCAATTATTTTTTCAGCTGTTTTCCTTCTCCGGGCCCTGCCGCACCGCAGAAATAACCGATTTTTTCCATCCCATGGCTTGCATTTTCATTTTTTGATGATATATTCATTTATGTTTCAATAAAATTTGAAAGATAAAACCAATGAAAACAGCCGGAACAGCCAGAAAAAAAGTGGAACTGCGGGAACGGTTCCTGAAATATGCGCAGGAGCATGCGGTCAATGACCGGATCCCGACCGTGGCGGAATTCAGGAAAGCACTCGGCGTCACCAACTACATGCTGCTCGACTGCATGAACGAACTGGTCAAAGAGGGACAGATCTACCGGAAATCCCGCAAGGAAGGCACGTTCCTTTCCTGGCACCGGAAAAAATATGTGGTCGGGATGATCGACAATACCAGCGGGGGGAAAGGCTTTGTGGATGTGCCGGCCTGGATGTCGGGATTCTATCGGGCATTCACCCGGAACGAAGACTTTCTGCTCCGGATCGTTCCCTGTGCCAGGCCGGAAGATCTGCCAGCCGCCATCCGTCAGTTCGGATTTGATTCGGTGGTCTGGTATACCACCTCGCCGGTCGGCGATCCGATTTTGACCGCACTGCCGGAAGAGGTCCGTAAAAAAGTGATTTATGCCGTGGTCAGCATGAGGGTGCCCGGCATTCCCCAGCCCGCATTCAACACCATTGAGATCGACCATGACTTCTGGCCCCGTGAATATGTCCGTGCGGCTGTCCGCCGCGGCTGCCGGAATTTCCTGATGGTCTCGCATCAAGACCGCATCTTCGAAACCATGCTGGATGAGATGAAGGAACTGGGGCTGCAATGGCATCCGGAATGTCTCATTTCCAACCCCGAAGAACTGCCGAAGAAACTCCCGGCACTGGTGCGGAAATATCAGATCGACGCGGTCCGCTGTGCCGGCGGCATGCAGCACAGTTTTGCCCGTGCGGTCAGGGACATGCACAGTTTCCGTCCCTTCATGCCGGTTTTCGGCACGGAAAACATCTACCGTCTGTTCAGAAAAGACTATCCGTGGCTGAAAGCCGAATTTATTTTCGAGCACCTGGATGATTTTTACGACCGCCTCGGCTTCCTCACCGGGAAAGCCGCCATCGAACTCGCCGTCAGCGGACAGACTTTCAAATCCAGACAGATCAGAATGAACTATTCAAAAGAATACAAAACGGAAATAAAAAACAAGAAAGGGTAATAATCATGCTGCAGTTCAAACACCATTTCAACCCTGCATCTCTCAAACCTCAGACCTCAGACCCGGCTAGTAATCAGGGATCAGTTTTTAGCAATCAGTTCCGGTTTTCCCGCAAGGGCACCTCATCTCTCATACCTCATCTCTCATACCTGAAGCGTAAAACGGTTTGCCGTTTTACGCTGATAGAGCTCCTCGTGGTGATTGCCATCATTGCCATTCTTGCCGGCATGTTGCTGCCGGCGCTCAACCAGGCCAAGAAGATGGCGGTGCGAACGCAATGCACCAATCAGAAAAAACAGGCGGTATTGTCCCTGCTGATGTATTCGAACGACAACAACGAAGCGATGCTGATACCGTATCTGGCCAATGTCATGCCGGGGGTGCCGAAGACCAATTACGGGGAATACCTGCTGTATCTGGGCTACATCAAATCTTTGCAGCCGCTGGCATGTCCCCTGGTGGAATCGGCTTACCGCACCGATGCCGAACTGTTCAACCATGGCGTCTTCGGGCTGCGTCAGGGTCTGATCCCCATTTACGGCAATGAACATTGCGCCAAGCTCTATGCCATGAGATCCGTCAGGACGCCGGGGAAACTGATTCTGTCGCTGGATACCTATTTCGTCGACACGCAGAGCGACCATAAATCCAGCTATATGTATTACATGCAGAAAACCGGAAACCACGTCATGGCGTTCAGTCATGAAAAACATGCCTCGCTCGGCTACGGCGACGGTCACGCCGGCTGCTATACGGACAAGGAAGTCGTCGCAACCAAGGACTCGGAACAGGCTTCTTTCCCGTATCAGAGCCTGCTGGCCCTGCTGCCCAACCGCAGATGGTAACGGAACACGATTTTTATTAACCCGGAGAATGAAAAAAATGAAATTTCAGATGGCCGTTTTGTCACTGGCCGCGGCTGGAATGCTCGGAGCCGCGGAACCCGCCCCGATCCTGCATTATGATTTCACCGCCCCCGTGATCCGCCAGGGCGGCAAATTCCAGCAGCCGGCGCTCCCGCCGACGATCAAGATGTCGAGCCCGGAACAGGCACTGATCCTGACGGGTGAAAAAGGACATGTCGAATTGGTCGTGCCGGAAAGCAAGGACTTCTCTTTTGCCGAAGGCGGCACCATCTACGCGCTGGTCAGGTTCGATCAGACCGGGACGAAAGCAGGCCAGAACGATTCCCACGACATGATCGTGTTCAAAAACAAGAATCTCCTGTTCGGCCGCAACTGCGGCAGTCTGTATTTCAACCTCGGTTCCAAATGGGACTGGACCGTGCTGGCTCCGAATATTCCGCTTCAGCGCTGGACCGCGCTCGCGGCAACCATTACGAAGAATGCACCGAAAAACTATACCGTCCGGCTGTACATCGACGGGAAAAAAGCCGCAGAAAAGACTTTCAGGAAAGAAATGGAAGCACCGAACGGCAATCCGGTCGCCCTCGCCAAAGGCTGGGGCGGCCCCTGGTTTTTCTGCGGGCTGTTCGGAAAAATCATGATTTTTGACCAGCCGCTGACCGACCGCCAGATCGCCGATCTGACTGCCGCGGAAAAGCTGCTGAAGAAAGAATGATGAATCTTTTTTTCAAAGCATCCCCGGCTCTGCTGCTCACGCTCATCGCAGGCTGGATCGCCGCGCAGGAAAATGTCTTCCGCGATCCCGGTTTCGAATCTTTCCGCAAAAAACAGCAGAATCCTTACTGGTGGCAGCTCGTCTCGGACCGGGACGGCACCGCGCTTTCCGACTTCGAAGATAAACATTCCGGACAAAAAGCGCTGAAAGTCACTGTCCGGGAAGGCGGGGATTCCCTCACAGTCCGGTATTTCTCGGCCCCGCTCAAGACCCTGCCGGGCACGCGCTGGCGTTTTTCCGTCTGGGCAAAAGGACAAGGCACGATGAACCTGATCCTGCTGCAGCGGGCGGAAAAGATCGATGCGCCGCCGTATCATACGTTCAGGATCGAACCGCTCAAATCGCCGGATTTCCAACTGGGAAGCGAGTGGAAACTTTATACTTTCACTGCGGCCGGCACCGATCCGGCGCTTTCCGCCATGGAACCGCAGATCACGCTCGCCGGCAAATCCGCCCGGGCGCTGTTCGATGATGCAGAACTGGTCAGGACCGCCGGCACGCAGGAAAATATCCTCCATGCTTTTCCGTCCTGCGCCGTGGTAAAATCCGGCATGACCGCTGAATTCAGGTATCCCCCTGCCCGGCTGCCCGAGGGCACGGTCCTCCATTTCTCCCCCGAACTGAAAAAACTCAACGGCGAAAAGAAACCGCTTCCCGCCACCGGAAAAATCACGCTTGAAGTTCCGAAAAAAACCGGTTGTTACGGTTTTGCGGTCATGAATGAAAAACTCGGCATCGGCCGCCGCTGCTATGTGCATGTCCTGGCGCCCGATCAATACGACCGGCTGCAGAAAATTGCGGAACAGATCCGGAATCCCGGCACGGTCCTAATCCTCGGCGACAGCCTGTCCGATTATCTGCGCGGTTATAACTGGGTGGAGATCGTCAGCCATTTCTGCCGCACCCGGTTCCCCGGAAAAACGGACTGGTTCAATTACGCGGTCGGCGGCGATCAGGCGCCCCGCATCCTGAACCGCTTGCGGGAAGTCCCGGGCACATACGCGCTCGAACGTTACCGCGGCATCCGGGAAGTCAAACCCGATCTGATCCTGGTCTCCGTCGGACAGAATGATTCCCTTTCGCTCGACCGCGACCTGAAGGACAGGAGTCCCACGCAGGTCCCGCCGGAAAAATTCAAAGAGTGCCTGACCGGGATCATTGCGCACCTGAGAAAACATTACCCGGGCGCCCGGATCGTGATTTTCACGCCCTACGCGCTCTGTGTGGAAAAATGCCGGAAACATTTTTTTGCCAACCGCAAGCTGGTTTACGGCGAACCGCTGATCATGGAAAAATATGCCGCGCTGGTCCGGGAAACCGCCGGAGCAAACCAATGCGGCGTGCTGGATGTTTTCACGCCGTTCCGCGCGCTGAAGGATCCCGCCCCGTATTTCCTGTATGACGGGATCCACATGAACATCCGCGGCAATCTTTACGCTTCCGAAATTGTTTTGAAATATTTGAACTTAGGAGAATGACAATGAAAAAACTGTGGCTGACGGCGGTATTTTCCGCACTTTTCCTGACCCTGACCGGTACCGAAAACGGAATCCTGTTCCAGTATGATTTCAGCAAGGGCGGCAAGCTGGATCTCCAGCGCAAAGCAAAGATCGCCGACGGCGTGCTGAAACTCGACGGCAAAGGCGATTTCGCCTATGTTCCGGACAGTGCCGGCATGCATTTCGCCAAAAAAGGCATGACGCTGGCCGCAACCGTCAAACTGAATTATTCTCCCTCGACAAAAGAGTTCAACGACAAGCTCGACATGTTCTTTTCCAAAGGGAAGGAATTCATCTTCGGGAAATCCGGCGACAAGCTGTATTTCAATTTCAATGACGGCAAGACCTGGTGCGCCACCACCTTTACCGCAGCCGGAGCCGTGCCCGGACCCGGCAAATGGGCGCATGTGGCCGCCGTGGTCGAATATGTGAATGATGCCGCGCAGGGCGATGTGGGATACCGGATCAGCATTTACCTGAACGGCGAAAAGGAGATCACCAAAAAATTCCTGTTCGTCCAGCCGGCACTGAATACCGACCGGATCGAGCTCGGAAAGGGGTTCGGCGGCGGCCCCTGGTTCATGAACGGCGAATTCGCCAATGCGGTCATGTTCGACCATGCGCTCAATGCGGCCCAGATCGCCGAACTCTGCAGCCGGGAACCGCGGGTCAAAATGATCCGGAAAGGTTTCACGGAGATCGATCCCGATCTGAAGAAAACCCTGGACGGTCTGAAGGATTCCGGTAAAGATCCGGTCCGCTGGCTCGCCGCTTCCCTGGAACGGGCGGCTGTCTCCGGTTATGACCAGCTGGGACTGCGCAAGCTCGCAGCAGCGGCGGCGAAGTATCGGGATGCCGATCTGGCCGCGTTCGCAGAACGATTCAACCGGGCGCAGGAAAACTGCCGCATTCTGCTGACATCCGACCTGGCGGCAGCCGTGCTGACCGGACGCGGTTCCGGAACGCATCCTGTCATCGGTCTGCTGGACCGCCGCTCCGGCAGGGATGTTTTCGGCGTCAAATCCATCGCCTGGGAGATCCGCTGGTCCAAAGGGAAACAAACCGGCACACTGGAAAACATCACCGACGGAGTGACCTGGGAAAGCACGGTCAAAGACAACACCGTCACGATCACCTGGACGGGCAGGACAACTCCCGCTTTCACGGCCGAATCCGAGGTGAAATTCATCGGTCCGCGTCTGGAAAGCACATTCTCCGTACGGAACGGCTCCGATCACCGGATCGACACGGTCAGGTATCCGGTCTGGATGCTGAATCATCTCGGCAAAGGCGACACGCTGGTGCATCCGTACATGTCCGGCATTCTGGTGTCCAATCCCACCTCGGAACAATTCATGCACGGACAGAAAGCCATCTTCCCCTCGGGCAGAGTCTCCATGCAGTTCGGCGCGTATTTCAATGCCGCCGGAGACGGGGTTTATTTCGGGCTGGAAGACCCGCTCGCACGCTCCAAGACTTATTCGGTCGAAGGCAAATACAATAACGTCTGCGTCAGCTGGGAACATCCCGTGATCGCCGACAAAGACAAAAACCATTACCGCCAGAACGGCAAGGCGGTCCTTTCGGTTTACCGCGGCCAGTGGTATGAAGCGGGACAGATCTACCGGAAATTCCTGGAAAAGGAAGCGGTCTGGTGGATCCCCGGTCTGCCGCGCAAATCCACCCCGGAATGGTTCCGCAATAACACGCTCTGGGTCCTGTTCTTCACCAGAGACGAAAAACTTGCGGAGGAGATCCTCAACACCTGCACCTATCTGCGTTCCTATTTCGAACTGCCGTTCGCCGGACACTGGTATCAATGGAGCGATGACGCGAAACAGGGCTGGCCGCATTATCCGATCAAGGATTTCACGCTGAAATACAACCGGGCGTTCCACGACGCCGGCATCTATACCGTCCCCTACATCGATTCCCGGCTCTGGAAACTCAAAGACGGACCGAACCGCACCGATTATCAGTTCTCCTCGCACGGACGCAAATACGCCGCCAAGGATCCGGCCGGCGGCCTCTATCTCGAAGATTACGGCAAAGGCAATGTTTATGCCGTCATGTGTCCCTATGCCAAAGGCTGGCAGGACGTGCTGGAAAAACTCGTCCGGCGCGTTTCCTCTTACGGGTTCAACGGCGTCTATCACGATCAGGTCGGCACCGGCGGACCGCGCTTATGCTATGACCGTTCGCACGGACATCCGCTCAACGACAGTTCCGTCTGGCTCGAAAAGGGCTACTGGCCGCTGTTCGACCGGTTCTTCGCTTATCTCCATAAAAACCATCCCGGATTCTGCCACACCACGGAGGAAAACGCCGAACCGTATCTGAAACAGATGGACGGCTATCTGGTCTGGCGCTGGACCGACAACGGACAGATCCCGCTGTATCAGTCGATCTATTCCGGGCGCGCCCAGTTCGTCGGCCGGCTTTACAACCACAGCCATCCGGGCGAACGGCAGTCGTTCTTCAGCAAGCTCGCGCAGCAGCTGGTCAATTCCGAACAGCTCGGCTGGTTCATGCTGTCGGACGTGCGCGAGGCGGACGACCGGAGGCTCTTCACCAAAAAAGCCATGCATGTGCGGCACGCCCTGCTCTACTGGTTCAACTGCGGCCGGATGCTCGCTCCCATCGACTTCGGCTCCACCATGAAAATGGAACAGCCCAAGTGGGGCGGCAATGTGCCGCAGCGCGTCCGGATGCCCGTAATCGCCAATTCCGCCTGGGAAGGTCCGGACGGATCCCGGATGCTGCTCTTCGTCAATACGCAGAGTTCGGAATCTTCCGCCGTTCCGGTCCTTGACAGCGCCAAAGGGTTCTGGATCTGCCGCGAAGGTGCGGGAGCCCCCGTGTTTTCCGCCAAAGCACCGGCAGTCACGCTGAAAGGACTGAATTTCGAAGTCTGGATCGAAGGCAGTAAAGACCGGGCGGTAGCCGTTCAGAAAACCCTCCGGAAGATCGCCTCGTTCGATGTCGGCAAACCGATCCGGCTGGCCATAAAATTCGCCGGCAGGAAAACCGTCGGCGTCCCGGACAAATTCTATACTCCCGCGGACAGCGCCGGCAATCTCTACTGCAACGCCACGGCGGACAACCACCATTTCGGCTGGATCCAGGACGGCGCCGTCATCTCCTACGGCACGATCGATTTCGGCAAGACCGGGGCCCGCGGCATCACCGTCAAGGTCGCGGTCGATCCCGCTTACGCGGGCGGTTCCATCCAGCTGCTGACCACCCGCACCGGACAGCCGGAGACCGTATCTGCGGAATTGCAGCTGAAGAGCACCGGCGGATGGAGCGAATACCGGGAGATCCGCATGCCGCTCAAAGCTCCGCTGACCGGTCCGCATCAGGTCGTGTTCAGGATCAACGGCAACGCCGCCTGCAATTTCGCCGCCTGGAAATATCGGGAATGATCATCCGGCAGACAAAATAATACTCTCCGGGGGAACTCTTCCGGAAAAATTCAGCTGCCGTCGACAGATGGAATTGTATTTCCATGTTCCACGCTGTATATTATTCTTGTAATAATTTTTTACCGTGGGGTGGAAATGAAAAACAAGAGCAAAATCATCAGTCTGGTCCTTTTCTGCATTTATGCCGTCCTAACCTTGACCGCGGTTTTTTTCCATGAACCCTGGCAGGATGAACTCCATGCCTGGGTCATGGCGCGGGAACTGAATATCTTTCAGATCTTTTACTGGATGCGTTATGACGGTCATTTCGCCATCTGGCATCTGATCCTGATGCCGTTCGCCGCCGGCGGCCTGCCGCTGGCGACCTTGAGCCTGATCGGCTGGAGCCTGTGCACCATCGGGACCGGATTGCTTTTTTTCCGGACCCGGCTGCCGCTTTGGGTCCGCAGTCTGGTATTGTTCTCCTGCCCGCTTTTCTATTACTTCCCGGTCGTCTGCCGTGCCTATTGCCTGATCCCGCTCACTCTCTATTTCCTGATCGCGCTTTATCCGGTCAGACTGCGGAAACCGTTCCGATACGCGTTTTCGATCCTGCTGCTGTTGTATATCCATTCCTATCTGGCCGGCATGGCCGGAATGCTGGGGCTGTTCTTTCTCATCGATCTGATCCGGCATAACAGAAATCTGCAAGGCGATCTGTTCCGGAAAAAAGTCCTGCCGCCGCCGGCGCTGATGCTGCTGGGAGCGTTGTGCGCATTTCTCATGGTGTTTCCGGCAGTCGGGGAATCCTCGGTGGTGCCGAAAACCTTCCATGATTTTTTCAATCAGAGCCTGTCGGCCGGTCTGGCCCGGACTTTGAATTCCTGGCCGTCGGTATATTTTACCAACAGCCTGGCTTTTCTGATCGGCCGGACGACGGTGATCGTTCTGTTCTGGCTGGCAACTCTGGCCGGTCTGTTCTCACTTTTCAGACGGTCTGTCAGTATGGGCATGATCTGGCTCGGCGGCACCGTATGGATGTTCCTGATGTCCGCGCTGGTGTATCCCATGTTGATGCACCGCGCCTATCTGCCGTTTCTCTTTCTGTTTTTCTGCCTGAGTCTGCCGCCGGCCAGAAAAATCCGCCGCGGAGGTCCGCGCTGGCTTCATCCGCTCTCATGCGCAGCGGTTGCCCTGCTGGCATTGATGACTTTTCCCGATTCCTGGGCCATGTTCGCCAATGAGATCAAACACCCGTTCTCCAACCAGGGACAGATGGCCATGTTCATTGAACAGAACATTCCCAGAGATGCGAAAATTGTCACTTTCCCGTCCGATCTGATCTCATCCACACTCACCGCCTTCCTGCCGGATCATCAGCTGTATGACTGCGAAACCAACCGACGCTACCGGGTTTATCGGAAAAAAGGAAAGATCCCTTCCGTTCTGAATGATGCTGTCCTTCACTATTACTCCGATAAAGGCAAGCCATTTTATCTGATGTTGAACACAGCCATGATCGATTTTTACGGTCTGTCCGGGGAAAAACCGGCCCGCGGGCTCAAATATTTCAAGGTCGAATCCCTTTACCGGACGAATCCGCCGGCGTTTTTCCCCGCCCGAGAAGATTACGGTATTTTCAAGGTTACTCCGCTTGAATAAGATGCGCCCCGTGCTATATTATTTCGATTTCGAACTGCATTGATTTTCTGTAAAAAAGGAGATTCTTTTCATGAAACATTTCTGCATTAAACTGATCCCCGGCGACGGGATCGGCGTGGATGTGATCAACGAAGCGGTCCGCGTTTTGAAAGCACTGGAACAGAAACACGGCGGCATCGCCTTCGATTTCCAGAATCTGGAATGGAGCTGCCAGTATTACCTCAAAACCGGACATATGATGCCCGATGACGGCATGAAGATCCTGGCGGACTGCGATGCGATCCTGCTCGGTGCGGTCGGTTTCCCCGGCGTGCCCGATCACGTCTCCCTACGTCAGCTCCTGCTGCCGATCCGCGTCGGCTTCGACCAGTATGTCAATCTCCGTCCGGTCAAACTGCTCCCCGGGCTCTCTTCCCCGATCAAAAACGAAAAGATCGATTTCGTCGTGATCCGCGAAAATTCCGAGGGGGAATACTGCGGCAAAGGCGAGATCCGGAATGAAAACACCCCGGATGAAACCGTGATCCAGGATGCCGTGTTCACCCGCAAGGGCACCGAACGGATCATCCGCTACGCGTTCGAATACGCCGCGAAACACGGACAGAACAAAGTCATGAGCGCCACCAAATCCAACGCGCTCAATTATTCCATGGTCTTCTGGGACAAAGTGTTCCAGGAAATCGCCGCACAGTATCCCAAAATGGAGGCGTCGAAAATGCATATCGACGCCCTGAGCGGTTATTTCATCATGCACCCCGACCGGCTCCAGGTGGTCGTGGCCAGCAACCTTTTCGGCGACATCCTGACCGACCTCGGCTCCGCCATGCTCGGCAGCATCGGCATTTCACCCTCGGCCAACCTCAATCCGGAAGGCAAGTATCCGAGCATGTTCGAACCGATCCACGGGTCCGCTCCG
>SUWI01000393.1 GCA_015061565.1 Lentisphaerota bacterium | reverse complement strand
CGCAGCTGATGACTTCGAAGGGTATGGCGCATTCCTGGTCCAGGATATTCCGAAGAGTTTTTTCTATGAAAGCTTCATCGTTGCAGGAGCGGACCAGAATACTGATCGATCGATACCTGTCAGACACCATAATACTGCCGCCAAATTCAGTTGTTTCGCAAAAACGTGCAGCCGGTTGACATCTCGGACTGTCCGGATCATGAAATATAGCATGATTTCACCTGAAATCAAGGCCGGAATGTGCTTTTTTTTATCTCGATACTTTCCCGGCAATTCTGTATGCCGTCAGCAGAATCGGGGAAGCCGGTATCGGTGCGGTGCAATAAAAAAACGGCGCGGTATCCGAAGACCCGCGCCGTTTTTTACCGGTATCGGCCGCGTCAGAGCTTGATGTCCCAGCCGTTGCGGTTGTATGCGCGTTTCAGCCAGGCAGGATCGCCGGTGCCGTTGGCGAACGTGCATTTGACCGGATCCCAGTCGAAACTGGCATCATACACATAACTCATGTTGCAGAGCTGGCAGAGGATCGACGCCCGGGCGCCGGTTTCGGCCGGCGTGATCGTGGGCTTGCGCGAAATGCAGCATTCGATGAAGTTCTGTTCATGCAGCGGACTGCGGTAGAGCTGGACTTTCGCCTTGTCGAGCTTGAAATATTTGTCCAGCGCATCCAGGCATTGGGCCAGCTGGTTATCCAGTCTGTGGGAAGGATCGAACCCGTAATTCACTCCGATGGAGGAAGCAATGAGTTTCATCTTGCTGAAGGATATATCGTCGAGCGCTTTGCGGATGGCTGCGGTCGGTTTCACGCCGCGGCCAAGCCACACGGCGATCTTGCCGCGGTTGACCGCCACGATGCCTTTGGTGCCGTAGAAGACCGTGCCCCAGACGCCGAACGGATTGTGGTTGATGACCGTGCCGTTGGACATCACGAATTTCATGCCGAACTGACGGCGGCCGCCGTGCAGCGGATTGACCGAATGCGGTGCTTCCGAGCAGATCACTTTCACCGGGCCGGAGTGGTCCATATCGAGACCCCACTGCGCGATATCGAGGTGGTGGGCGCCCCAGTCGCCGTTGTAGCCGGTGCCGTAATTGTCATCGAAACGCCAGAACATCGGATAGAATTTATTGACGCCGCGCGGTGCGCACTGATCGGAATAGGGACTCCAGGGCGCCGGGCCCAGCCACATGTTCCAGTCGACATCCGGATTGGGCGCCGATTCGACTTTGACCGACTGCGGTTTTTTCCCGGGACCGTCCCACATGCAGAAGAACCGGTGCGGATGGGAAGTTCCGCCCAGATTGGCCACGAAATTGGAGATGTCCTTATTGTCCTGTGCCGACGCGTTGCCGTAATTGCAGTCAACGTATTTGACGTCGCCGATGAAGCCGTTGCGGACGATCATGCAGGCGGTCCGGAACTCGCGCCAGGAACGCTGCATGGAGCCGGTCTGGAAGATGCGTTTGAATTTCTTCTGCGCTTTCATGACGAGCAGCGATTCCTCGACTGAGTAGGTGAGCGGTTTTTCGCAGTAGACATCCTTGCCGGCTTTCATGGCGGCGCAGCTGATGTAGGCGTGCCAGTGATCGGGCGTGGCGATGCACACCGCGTCGATGTCCGGATCATTGATGATGTCGCGGAAATCGGCGACCGGTTTGCACTTGGCGAGCGAGGCTTTGCGGTTGTCCCGGTAATACTGGTTGACCTGGTCCGCACCGGCTTTCCGGCGCGTCTTGTCGCAGTCGCAGACCGCTTTCACGATCACGCCCGGCTGCTTGATCAGATTCGGCACCAGCACGGTGCGGGCCTGGATCCCGTAGCCGATGAATGCCAGTCTGACCGCGGGCGAACCTTTTTTTCCTGTTCCTGCCATGATTTGTCTTCTCCTGTGATGTTAGGGTTGTTTGAACACAGTCATTTTGACTTAAAATCTTATTTTCGGATATTTTACATGCGAAACATCCAAAAAGCAATTGACTGAAAATATTATTTATTGACTTGAATTATAAAAGCGCCGGGAAAAATGCTTCCCGAGGCGGCTCTTATTTGAAAAACAACCCGTAATAAATCTTGCGGCAGTCGCCGTAATCGCGGGCCTGAAGCGTGATCACCTGGAATCCTGCAAGCTGCTTCATTTTCGCGGGCGCGCAGGTGAACAGCTTCGTCTGTTCCGAAATGAGCAGTTTCCGCAGCGTGACCTTTTTCCCCGCGGTCAATGCCAGCGCCCAGCCGTCGTCGGTTTTCCGGAGAATGCCGGACCTGCCGGGGAGCTGACCCGAACCTCTGCGGGGAAGGAAGATCCGGGAACATTTGACCGGGTCATTCCCGGAAAAACTCCCCTGGGCGACCACAGGAAGGTTGTCCTTGAGCTGGGAAATATCCGCCGGTGCCGCCTTTTCGAATTTCGCATCGAACGCAGGCCCGAACACCTTTTTGCCGTTCGGAAGGCTGACCGTTATTTCTTTCGCATCCGCCTTTTCGATTTTGCCGGCGATAATTGCTGAAACACCGTAATTGGCCGCCTCGGGATGCTTTTTCTCGAATGCCTTCAGGGCGGCGAAGCGTTCGGCGGATTCGGTTGCGGAGAGCCCTTTGAGGAATCGGTCATAAAATGCCAGCACCCGCTGACGGACGAGCTCCGGCAGGGGCTTGCCGCGCCATCTC
>SUWI01000392.1 GCA_015061565.1 Lentisphaerota bacterium | reverse complement strand
CGCGCTCGACTTGTGGCGCTCGCTGAAAAACGTAAACGCGAATCTCCCGGAGGATTTGATCGCTGACGAGCTGACCGACGCCAGCGATGCGATGGATCTGGAAACGAAATCATTCGGTGACTGTTGGAAACGCAGCCTCAATCCGATGCCCCGTGTCCGCATTTCCAATGGGATCAACGAACGCCTGATCCCGTGGTATTCGGTCTTGGAAATTCACGTTGACGCCACCTATCGGCTTTTCGAGCTGTATCTCGCCGGGGATGTGGTTTGCAAGATCATTTCCCGCCGTCCGCAGCCGGAATTGTATGCGCATTTACAGTTGGAACGGGTCAAGGTGATTTATCCCGTTGCCGGAGTTTCCGTCAGTTTTGAGGATCATCACAGCATAATGTGATATGACAGAAAAAGACACTCTGTCTGCATTGTCAAAGAGGTACGCCAATACACCCAATCGCCCATGCAGACAGAGTGCGCCTTGTGGCGAAAATCATATGTTATGGACTATTGACCCATAATAATTCCTATTGCAAAGGACAATCGGTGCAGTAATCGCGGCGGCCGCATTTGCGGCAATGTTCGCCGCGCCAGACGGAATCGAACTGTTCCGACAACGGTTCGACAAAAGCCGGATCGTCGGTCAGTATCCCGTTCTCGAAATTGCGCCGCGTATCGCCTTTTGCCCCCATGCCCGCACCGGTCAGGTTGGCGCTGCCGAAATAGGCACGTTTCCCGTCGGCAATGATGCATTTGAAATGGACCCGCGGGCACAGCACCCGTTCGATCCCTGTCCATAAGCCAGGGAAACGGTCGAAGTCCTGACGGAACGCCGGACCGGGTTCTTTCGCATGAATCAATCGGATCGCCACGCCGCGCTGCAGCAGTTCCGCCAGGATCTGCAGAAACGGGACCATCTGTTTGGAAAGACCCGGTTTCTCCACATACATGTCCTTGATGTCCGCCGTGGCAATCCACAGCCGTTTCTTCGCGGACGGAACCAGCTTCAAAACGGTCTGTTCATAAATCTCGCGGTTGGTCAGAAATCGTGTCTCACCCATTCCTCAGTTCCCTTCTCGCATGTTCTGAACATATTTCCACGTATGACCATCCATTTCGCAGATGTTCGAAATGATCTCGCACTCATCCCATTCCGGCTCCGCGCTGTATCCGCCTTCGGGATCGACCAGCATGAATGTCCCATCGAAAAACACGACGAACCCGCACCAGTTTCCTTCATTCGTCAGCAGATAGTCTCCTTCACAGATTTTTCTGTCGTTTCGGTCCTGCATGCCAATATAACGCTGGATCACGAGTTTGTCCACCGGAATTTTCTCTCCGTTGATCCGAAAGAACGCATTTCCCGCCGCTGGCAGCATCATTTCCGGCATGGGTTCGTAAAACTCTTTCGTTTCCCGGTTGAATACGCGAAGATCCAGTTTTGCCCGATTATCCTTGTTGAGTTCCTTTTCGATGAATTTCTGCATCGAATTTGCATTGGGTTCCATTTTCTGCATGCTCCTTTTATTATTCCGTTTTCTCCGGCCAATGGCGCTTGTACATTTCCGGCTGGGTGCGCTTGAAATCGGGAATATCCTGATCCTCGATCTTGTCCCATCCGTCGAATTCCGGTTCCAGTTCGGGATGATACTGCAGGGCGTGGACCCAGAAGTTGAAGGGCCATTCGCTGTGCGGTTTGGCCAGCATCTTCTTTTCCAGCTGCGGCTGCCATCGGAAAAGTTCCGTCCAGTGGTAAGCCCATAAGGTTTCCAGCGAGATCCGGTCGAAAAATTGAGGCTGTTTTTCCAGCAAATAGGCTGCGTTACGCCCAGTAATGACGGAAAAATCGCACTGGTCGGCGAACTCCGGGCGGGATGAAAGAAGTTCTTGCCAATAATAGCCCGCCTCGGCTTCGTTGTAAATCGACAAATCAAAATATGGTCCCAGCTGAGGCTGTGCAATCAGCACATCCACTTCATTAAGTCGGCGGAACCATCTGTCTTTCGGCGGCAGCCGGGTGATGAACTGTGGATGTTTCCGCAGGAGTTTTGTCCATTTCTCCCCGGTCATGCTCCGCCAGTCGAATCGGTTTTCCTGAGACGGATCGCGCATGAGGTGTTCGAACGGAACGAACCGAAGATATTTGCGGACCGTGTTTTCGGAAATGCCCAGGATTTCCGCCGCGTCTTCAATGCAATACTCCACTTCCCGGACCACGCGCACGATCCGGACACGCATCTGTTCATAGATGTTGTCCGAACACCTGACCGCCGCGCTTTCCCGGCACTTCCGCGTATGTGCGCGCCAATCTTTACAACTTTTCCCTTGGTAAGCCATCAAACTTCTCCTGTGCTTTATGCGTTATCCTGATCCCGTCAATTATCCCGTTTCTCCGAAAAATACCGGATCATCT
The DNA here is from genome assembly GCA_015061565.1 of Lentisphaerota bacterium. Lineage (GTDB taxonomy): Bacteria > Verrucomicrobiota > Lentisphaeria > Victivallales > UBA1829 > SIG94. Next base: position 266 of record SUWI01000392.1, on the reverse strand, counting down.
GAGTCTTAAGCTCTTTTGAAACAAGCTGAAATTCCGGGTATTCCGATTCCAGTCTCAAATCCGTTCCGCAGCGGCAGCTGTCGAAATAAATCTCTTTTTCCGGCGGCAAATGAACAGAAAGGGCAAAACTCAGATTATCGAGATCGTTTTCCTGAAGTTTTTCCGTTTTCCTGAAAACTTGCTCTATCACCCGTGTAATGCAATCGGCATGCATTCCGCCGCGGGCCGTCCAGATGCCGTTGATAAATGAAATCCTTCTTTTTTCA
>SUWI01000391.1 GCA_015061565.1 Lentisphaerota bacterium | reverse complement strand
CGATGAAAACTAAAAAAAGGACAATAATCATGCTAAAAACCAAAAACTGCATTATAAATATCTCATCTCTCATACCTCATCTCTCATACCTGAAGCGTAAAATGCCCCGGCGTTTTACGCTGATAGAACTCCTGGTGGTGATCGCGATCATAGCGATCCTGGCGGGGATGCTGCTGCCGGCGCTGAATACGGCGCGGGCTAAGGCGCGCGCGATCAAGTGCTGCGGCAATATGAAACAGCTCGGCACCTGCTATCAGCTGTATGCTTCTGATTATCAGGATTATATAGCGATGACCGACAGCGGCAACGCCACCTCGGCCAAAGGACGGCGCGTGTTTTTTGATTTCATGCCCTATATCAACGCCAAATGGAACAAGCCGATCCCGAAAATCTACTATTGTCCCGAAAAAAATGTGCCGGGGCCGTCCTATATCCTGGTGAATCCCGGCTGGCAGTCCGATGCGATCAACAAAGTCTGTTACATTCCCAATATGGAGAGCGGCAATCTCGTGAATAACAGCTGGCGGCGGGTGCGGACTTTCAGAAGACTCAAAAATACCTCCACTTTCATACTGTTGGCGGACCGTGACAAGGTAATCAGCAAAAGCACTGCCACCGCCTGGTATTTTCACTGGGAGAGCAATGCCGCCGCATCCCTTCTGGGCACGAGTGTCCATCCCGGCGGCACGATCAGCGTGCTGAGGGCGGACGGCCATGCTGACCTCATGAAGTTCAGTCTTGCGGAAAAAACCGCCCGGTTGAAAACCGACTATTATAAAAGTATTTTTTATTACAACTATGAAAGCAGCAAAACAGCGGAATGATGGGGCATACGATGAGAAAGTTCGTGAATTCCGCCCTGCTGTTTTTTTCCGCTGCTGCGCTTTGTGCGGCGCCTGCGAAGAAAATGATCGAATGTTCGTGGAGCAATCCCACGACCGATGTCCTGCGGAAGAATATTGCCGAATTGGAGGCGAATATTCCGTATCAGGGCATGCGGATCTATCTGACCGGCCGCGGCGAAGGCAAGGGGCAGAATCATAAAACCATTTTCGGCAAGGTCCGTTGGAAATATGAGTGGTTCAAGGAAGACGTGGAGAATCTGAAGAACACGAAATTCACCCGTTTCACCGACAATTTCTTCAGCACCGGCGTGGTGCCGGGCAACGTGGACTGGTTTTCCGATTCGGACTGGGAAACGGTGTGCAGCAATTTCGGTCTGGTGGCGCGGATCGCCAGGGAGACCAATGTCAAAGGTTTCATCTTCGATCCGGAGGAATACAAGGCGCATCTGTGGCACCGGATCAGCGCGCAGGGCCATACGCTGGAGGAGATCGCGGCAAAAGCGAGACAGCGCGGACAGGAATTCGGCCGGGCGGTCTTTACCGCGTATCCGAACTTGACGCTGTTCTGTTTTGCCTGGATGGCCTACGCGAAGGGCAGTCCGGTGTTCTGCGGTTTCATCAACGGGATCTACGATGTGCTGCCGCCGGAAGCGAAGATCGTGGACGGCGATGAGAGCGGCGGCTATACTGCCATCAATGCGGGTTCGCTGCATGCCCGGGTCAACGAGATGAAAAAACTGGCGGAACTGATCGATCCGGCCAACCGGGCCAAATATTTTCTGCAGACGTCGTATGCGCCCGCCTTATATCTGGAATGCGTGGCTCCGCGGCGGGAAGGATCGGTCTGGCATCAGATACTCAAGCGCGGTTTCGGACAGCTGAGCACCCGCGAATTTCTCCGTCGGCATCTGGAAAGCAGTCTGGAGGTGTCCGATGAATATGTCTGGACTTACAGCGAATACCGTTCGTGGACCGGCGCCTGGGTGGACGGCTGGAAAAGCAACACCTGGGAAAGCTGGGTCCCCGGGATCACGGAATGTTTCCTGGCGGCTCAGGATCCGCTTGGATTTGCCCGGCGCGAGATCGCAGAGAAGAAACCTGCGAATCTGCTGAAAAATCCCAAGCTGATCAAGGCCGAAAAGGGTTCACTGCCGGCAGGCTGGGGCTTGTGGCAGGGGCGTGATTCCAAGGGATCCATCGAATACAAACCCGGCGTGAACGGGGTGTTTTACCGGAATGCGGTCGACGCCAATCTGTCGCAGCGGATCACGCTGGTGCCGAATAAACGGTACCTCCTCCGGCTGCGCGGCCGGGTGACCCGCGACCGGAAATCCCCGTCCGTTTCCCTGACGGCGAGTCTTACCTGGCGTTTTGATGCGAAAGGTTCCAACTGGCTGATCGGCGGCGGCAAAAGTCTGGCGCTGCCTCCGACGGGGAAAGATGAAACGGCGGAACTGATCTTCATCGTGCCGCCGGATGCTCCGAATCTGTTTCTTTCACTGAAGGGTAAGAACCAGAACAATGCCGATGACACCGTTCTGCTGGAAAGCTGTGAACTGTTCCCGCTGTCCGATCTGGCGGATTCCCCGAACGCGCGGAAACCGCAGCCGATGAAGCAGAAAAAGAAAGCGGCCGCGCCGAAACTGGCCGGTTCCGATCCTGCCGCCGCGGGGATGAGCGTCACGGGCGCCAATCTGGTGACCAATCCCGAGTTCACCGCATCCTCGGCGAAAGCGGTTTGCCGCGAATGGGCGTTCTGGCAGGGCCAACAGTCGCACGGCACGTTCCGGCCGGAAGCCGGCGCCGACGGCAAATTCCGGCTGGTCCA